>JBAQEN010000559.1:0-2207 GCA_049286765.1 Methylococcaceae bacterium | reverse complement strand
TTGAGTAATGCCGTCATAGGCACATCAATCGTTGTGTGGTACTGGACAAAATTCTCAGCGGCACACTGAATTTCCCCAGTGTCCTCAATGATAAAAATGCGTTCGGTAGGATCGCAAACGACCATTTCATTGATGATGGCGTTTACCAAGGTTGTTTTGCCAGAGCCGGTTCCGCCGATAACTAGAATGTTTCTATGATTGGCGACCGCTGATTTCAGGATTTTATATTGCGATGGCGTCATGATCTGCGCCTCTACATATTGTTCAAGAGTGAAGATGGCAACAGCCTTCTTACGAATGGCAAAGATCGGGTAAGGAACAATCGGGGGAAGTTGGCCGGCGAAGCGCGAGCCATCAAGAGGTAACTCGCCTTCTAGGATCGGGTTGGACTTGGTGATTTCCTTGCCGTGAAAGCCGGCAATAGTCTTAATGATTGCTTCAGACTGCGCTACTCGTAAGGTTCCGATGCAAACCATTTCCTCGCCAAGCCGTTCCTGCCATAACTTGCCGTCGGCGTTAAGCATGATTTCTATGGTCTTGGGGTCATTCAGCGCCGCCATTAGTAGCGGCCCCATATCCCTTTCGAGTTTCCTTTTAGCGCGTTCTTTTAAACTGTCTGCACAAACTTCGGTGGATGGCATGGCATAATTCCGTTATAAAGGTGGTTAATATTACATCAACCACCGATATAACGAAACTTTTATTTGTTTTTATCTGCTATTTTTTTTCTTTATTCTTCGCTTCTTTTGGTTTTTGGTGAGTAAGTGTTTTTGGGTGAGTAAATGCTTGCGGTTCTCTTCTTCCCATAGCTGTACGATGTAAGCCTGGTATTTAGTTAGAATTGCGGAAACGCGTGTGTAACCATCAGGTAGGTTTTGTATATTTTTCCCATTAGCCAATACTGCTAATGTTTCCTTATCCAAGTCTGTTAATTCGAGCATGGCTGGCAGCGGTTCGCCTAAAGCGAACGATATTGCTTCCATAATCTTCAGTGATGGATTGGCTTTGTCTAAAGTTATATCGGTCAAAAACGAATTTGAAATTTCCGCGAGTTCTGCTAACTCGGCTTTTGTCATATCGCGCTCATCAAGGAGACGCAAAATGTTCGTAAAAAAAATCTGGCTGTACATGGACAAGGGGTAATATCCTCATTATGGCGACTAAGTAATTTTAGCCGCTAAAATTTTTATGAAAGTGACCTAAGTCACCGATTTCTCGGCGATGTTACTCAGTTGTCGGAGTTTAGTCTAGGCCACAGTACAGATACTACGCCAGGTGAGCATTCAGTGGTGCTCTTTTACCGTATAGTTGGTCATTTGCTTATTAAACATATACTCGTTATAGGCTTTCTCGCTTTCAAAACCCTGCCGTTCCCAGATTTCCACGACCTTTTTCTTCTTCACACCATCCTTTTGTTCTAAATCCCAATCGTGCCCCCAGTCCTCTTTAAGTGCCCTATTAATGTATGCGGCATAGGATTTGTCCGCCTTGGCGTTGGTGTACATAATATTGCGGCGCACATAGTCAAATCCGTATTTTGACTCGAATAATGCTAACGCCGCTTGTATGGTTTTCTTTGCTCGATGTTGTTCAGGAATAAGTAGTAATAACTGGTCTTGCTGCGTAAATATTTGATCGTCTAGCGGGGGTAGCTCAGGTGGTAATACCCTGTCGGGACCGGTGGTATCTTTTTTGGTTATTTGAAAGAGAATTGCCCCGACTCGTCGCCCATACTTGATTTCTTTATACGAAAAATAATGGTCTGCCTTTTCAGCAAGTTCTTTTTGTGTCGAATCTAATATGTATCGTCTGAAATCAGCATACAGCTTGTACTGATCTTTATTAATACCTAGCATTTCGCGCAAAGTTTCTAACTCTATTTCGTGCTCTTTACCCCGCCAGGCGTATTGTTTTAGTATGCTATAAAGCCGCATGGTGAATTGGCTTTTAAAGCTCAATAACATATCCAGTTTGCAACGAGTGAAATTTCCTTGCAGCTTTAGTAGGTAGGGTTTTAGTGATGGATCGAAACTTAATCTAACCATCCCTGCCCCATCAATGTACTTGGCCGATGACACCCAGCTTACTTGAAGTAAACCATCCGGTTCGTCAATCGTCAATACTCGCTTTAATAGACTTTCTGTGATTTTTTTGCATTCGGAGTATGCGGATGTCTTGGAAACGCCAATGAAATCAGCCATTTCACG
>JBAQEN010000558.1:0-1501 GCA_049286765.1 Methylococcaceae bacterium | reverse complement strand
AAAGATGAATGGTATTGCCATGATGATCGGCCAGAATCTGTACTTCAATATGCCGTGGATTGACTATGCACTTTTCCAGAAACACTTCAGCGCTGCCGAAAGCCTTGGTAGCTTCGGAAATAACTCGCGGATAGTTTTGTTGCAACTCATCGGCGTTTTCACACCGCCTGATCCCTCTGCCACCGCCGCCGGATGTGGCTTTGAGCATAACCGGATAGCCAATTTTTTCAGCAAAGGATAGCGCTTCTTCAACGCTGTCAAGATTACCCTCGGTACCTGGTGTGACTGGGATACCCGCCGCTATCATCGCTTTACGGGCGCAGGTTTTATCGCCCATACGCTGAATGACATCCGCTTCCGGGCCGATGAAAACAATGCCGCGTTCCTTGCAAGCTCTTGCAAATTGGGCATTCTCTGAAAGAAATCCGTAGCCCGGATGAATGGCATCACAGCCGGTCGTTGCCGCCAGATTTACCAAGCCATAGACATTAAGATAACCCGCCAGAGGCTCACTACCAATGCAGTAGGATTCATCGGCTTTTTTAACATGCAGAGCAAAACGGTCAGCTTCCGAATAGATAGCCACTGAACGTATGCCCATTTCAGCACAAGCGCGAATAATGCGAACGGCGATTTCACCACGATTGGCGATTAAAATTTTGCGCAACATAGAATTCCGGGTACTCCCAATAACACAACGAACCCACAAGATCAGACGGCAAATGTATCAACGCGCTTCTTTGTACTTTAGTTTACTTGTGATTTTAACTTGTAAACATTCTACTACACCAGACATCGCCCGGTCCTCCCGCAAATTTAAATGATCTGTAATATCTTTGGCAATGATTCTCAGCCTAGTGACGCGTACCTTGAAATATCCCCAAACATGCAGGAATAGTTTAGCAAGATGTGCCGTAGGGGACGTTGCCTATTTAAACTCCCTAACTCAAGGCAAAGACCGCCGACTACGCTTTGTTGACGGTCGATTATGTAGTAACCTTGTTCAACACGCTTTATGAACCAAGTAATTAATACCGGTGATTGCCTGTAATTACCTACCCATAAGACGATTAAATTATGACAGGCACACTTAATTAAGTACACGTGCCGTAAGCAATAGATGTCATCCAGCCTTTTTACAGCCTCTTTATGAATGTCCCCGAGTTTGTTCTTATTGTTGCCAGCTCCGGGCGGATGCTTGCTCAAGCTGCAAAAAACGCCGGACTGGAACCCCTGGTTATCGATCTGTTTGCTGACCTTGATACGCGGGAATATGCAATAGGCTTTTATCGAATACCGTCTTTATCCGAACAACATTTGGCATCTGCGGTCGATTATTTTGTTAATCACTATGCCGTCTCGCATATTATTTATGGTAGTGGCTTTGAATATTATCCTGAAAGCCTGAATTACCTGAACAACCGCTTGACACTACTGGGCAATTCTGCTGTTACTTTTGTAAAATTACACGATAAACCTCAATTCTTTTCGCAATTGGATG
>JBAQEN010000557.1:0-3252 GCA_049286765.1 Methylococcaceae bacterium | reverse complement strand
CAGAAATAGCATCAATACCTGCATCAGTGATCTTGGTACCCGTTTCAAAAATGAGATGCAAAGCTTGATGACCTTGAAATTCCAGTTATTTTAAAAAACCGAAAACTTGACCGCGTGGAGTATATATCTGTTTTAATTCTGCAAAAATCTGCGTAAATACTAACTTGAAAAATCATTGCTCAACTTTTTTAAAATTTTCTTACAATTGATTCAGGCCTGCCTGTCACTTTAGCTATTATCTAAATAGTTTCTCAAACTTTATTAAAACTTTGAGTCTGTGACAAAGGCATCATGCGTCAAATATTTCCGCTTCCAAAAAAGACTTGCCTTCTGCATCCTTGGCAGAGAGCAATGGTTCTCCTTGCAAGACCGGCCATTTAATAGCCAGCGTTGGATCATTCCAGACTATACAGCGTTCGTATTTGGGCTCCCAGTAGTCGGTTGTTTTGTATAGAAATTCCGCATAGTCAGAGAGGACCAGAAAGCCATGTGCAAAACCGGCAGGTATCCATAGCTGTCGTTTGTTATCACCGGACAATATATTTCCGACCCAGCGGCCGAAGGTCATTGAGTTACGGCGAATATCCACGGCTACATCGAATACTTCGCCGGCAGTGACACGAACCAGCTTTCCCTGCGGCTGATTAATCTGATAGTGCAGTCCACGCAACACATGACGGGCAGACTTGGAATGGTTATCCTGAACAAAAGTAACATCCTGCCCTGATGCTTCATTAAATGAGCGCTGATTAAAACTTTCGAAGAAAAATCCGCGCTCATCACCAAAAATTCTGGGTTCGATTATTAAAACGTCAGGAATGACGCTTGCAATCACTTTCATTAGTATACCCTTTCCTTAAGCAGGCCAAGCAAGTACTGACCGTATCCCGATTTTACCAACGATTCAGCTAAGTATTCGAGTTGAGCATCATTAATCCAGCCGTTATGCCACGCTATTTCCTCAGGCGCTGCCACTTTTAGCCCTTGCCTGCGTTCGATGGTTTGAATAAACTGACTGGCTTCCAGCATAGACTCGTGAGTACCGGTATCCAGCCAGGCATAGCCGCGCCCCATTGTTTCTACCCTCAAACTGTCTTGTTGCAGATAGAGTCGATTCAGGTCTGTGATTTCCAGTTCGCCCCGGGCTGAGGGTCGGATTCTTTTAGCTAAGGTAACCACTTGCTCATCATAGAAATAGAGTCCGGTCAACGCATAACGGGATTTTGGCGCTTTGGGTTTTTCCTCGAGACTGAGCACCTTTCCTTGCTTATCAAATTCGACTACCCCGTAGCGTTCCGGATCTTGCACTGCATAAGCAAATACTGTAGCACCCGAAGGTTGCTTGTCTGCACTCTTCAGTAGTGCAGCCAAATCGTGGCCATAAAATATATTATCGCCCAGCACCAAAGCAGATGGCGCATCGCCAAGAAAGGTTTCGCCTATCAGGAAAGCCTGAGCCAGTCCTTCCGGTAATGGCTGCACTGCATAGGACAGATTAATATTCCATTGACTGCCGTCTCCCAGTAATTGTTCGAAGCGCGGTATATCCTGGGGCGTGGAGATTATCAATAGGTTACGAATACCCGCCAGCAACAGCGTACAGAGCGGATAGTAAATCATCGGTTTATCAAAGATGGGCAGTAATTGCTTCGACATCACCTGGGTGGCCGGGTACAGCCGGGTGCCCGAACCCCCTGCGAGTATAATGCCTTTACGTTTTGTCATTGCGGAAGTTCTCCCGATATTTCTTTCAGCATACGATTCAAATGTACTTTCCAGTCGGGCAGGTAAAGACCGAAGGCCGTCTGCAATTGCGTCGTATCCAATCGTGAGTTGGCAGGGCGACGCGCTGGGAACGGGTAATCCGCAGTAGCGAGTGCAGCCACTCCGGACGGTTTTATTTTTAACCGGTGACCGAGTGTCATCGCTTGCTCCAGAACATAACAGGCATAGCCATGCCAGTTGGTCTCGCCGCCTGCTGTTAAATGATAAAGTCCTTTCAATGACGGCTTGGCCATTGCCTGATGCAAGCAATGCGCAGTAACATCTGCAATTAACTCGGCACTGGTCGGCGCGCCCCACTGGTCAGACACAACCGCTAATTGATCACGCTCTCTGGCCAGACGCAACATGGTTTTGGCGAAATTATTGCCGCGCGCGGCATAAACCCAACTGGTACGAAAAATCAGCGTGTTAGCGCACGCCGCCTGAACAGCTAACTCTCCTTCCAGCTTTGTTTGCCCATAAACGCTTAAGGGATTTGTGGCGTCGGTTTCAGTATAACCGCTGTCTTTTTTGTGGCCGTCAAAAACATAATCCGTGGAATAATGCACAAACCAGGCATCAATAGCGGCCGCCTCTTCTGCTATTATGGCAGGCGCGGTAACATTGATACACCGGGCTAATTTGGGTTCTGATTCTGCTTTATCGACAGCAGTGTAAGCGGCTGCGTTGACAATGGCCTGTGGACTGATTTTACGAATTAATGCGCGTAATGATTCCGGCTCGGCCAGATTTGCCTCGCGGCGTTCCAGCGCTATCACTTCGCCTAATGGCGCAAGGCTGCGCTGAAGCTCCCAGCCAACTTGACCATTTGAGCCAAACAGCAGGATATTCATAAGCGGAGTCCATAGTTGAGCGTCTCCCAATCCCGATAGGCTCCGCTGAGCACATTATCCACCCAGGGCTGGTTATCAAGATACCAGGCTACGGTTTTACGAATGCCTGTTTCAAAAGTTTCGGCTGGCTTCCAGCCAAGTTCCTGTTCCAGTTTCCGGGCATCAATGGCGTAGCGTTTGTCGTGACCGGGGCGATCTTTTACATAAGTGATGAGACGTTTGTATGATCCCAGGCTATTTGGTGAAAGCTCATCCAGAATCTCACAAAGGGTATTAACAACGTCAAGATTGGTTTTTTCATTCCATCCGCCTATATTATAAGTTTCACCCGGCCTGCCCTGCGCCAGCACTTTGCAGATGGCGGCGCAATGGTCGTTAACATAGAGCCAGTCACGCACATTCTGGCCATCGCCGTAAATAGGCAAAGGCTTTCCAGCCATCGCATTGGCTATCACCAATGGGATAAGTTTTTCCGGAAACTGGTAAGCCCCGTAATTATTGGAACAGTTTGTAGTCAATACCGGCAAACCAGAGGTATGATGCCAGGCGCGAATAAGGTGGTCACTTGCCGCCTTACTGGCGGAATATGGGCTATTCGGTTCGTAAGCTTTGGATTCCGTGAACGGATGTGCGT
>JBAQEN010000556.1:0-3331 GCA_049286765.1 Methylococcaceae bacterium | reverse complement strand
GTGGAGTGCCCTTCGACCACAAAAAATAGCCATTCGTAGATTATTTTGCCACTCGCCAGGTGGCATCATCCAGTGGCAGAAAAGGGATTAAGCGATGCTGGATAGTGGCTTTATAATTCGTTCAAGTCAAGTATACGTGGACGAACAACATGACGGCACACAACAATCCAGATGATATCTCAATTTTTCCGGACCACGAACTGGTGCACCTCTGCCAGAAGCGGAGCCTGCTGCTCAAGAGTTCATCGTATTGTTTACTGTCGAGACGCGGGAAGTTGATGATCCGCTCTCGATGCTGACAATGTGGCGTATCAAGATACAGACAATAATTTCTAAATAAGGAAAAGACACATGAAATACTTTTTATATGCCGGCATTGCTACTGTGATTACAGCTATCTCAGGTTGCTCATCCATGGTGATTAAAGACGATGATATTGTGAAAAAAACAGCGTTTTCGCTAGGTTGGGAAAAAAACAGTTTCACCATTTCAGACCGCACTGATGATGGTGTGCAAACGACTTATGTTGCTACAACAAAGGCTGGAAAAAAGTATAACTGCAGTATAGACGGTTCATTCTCTTTTGGTACAGGGAGCATTATCAGCGACCCTATTTGCAACGAGGTAGGCAAACCGACTAAAGTCAAGTGTGATGCTTTGTCTAAAGCCGCTGGTAAGTGTTAAAACGTAACCGAACTGCATTATGTGCCGGTGATGGTGAGTTGGGCGTCACCGCCGGACTCTTACTCCTGATGGCTCGGCATCTAAATTTAGCATCGTTATAAATTTACATGGAGGAACAAATGATTCATTGGTTCACGTATAGAAGTACATTTCTGCTCTGCAACATTAAATTTAGACTAACGAGAAACGAGGATTACAAGTGAGATCGAATAAGAAAAAAGTGGCTTTTTCTGGACTAGTGCTGATGGCGACTTTGTCAGGTTGCGCCAGCGGTATTGACAGCGCACTTTTCAGCAACGCTGCCAAGGTTCATATCTTCACACCAGAAGAACAAGCCAACATGACAGCTGATGGTGCCATCCCAACCATGGTTACACCATCTGAGATTAGGGAATACTATAAGAATGCGGGTAAGGTTACCAAGCCAACAGGTGCGGTGAACTACTGTGGTGCAGGTATGTCATCGCTGGTTCAGTCGCGTAGGAATGCAGCACTTGCGGCTATTGATGGAGCTTGTGGCGGCAAAGATCAATACACCATTCGGCGTGAAGGCTCTGGTTATATTCAAGCGAGCCATGTCGGAAATGTGCGAATAGGAGGCGATTGTAATCGTCCAATGTCAATCTACTTCAGATGTAACGGGGCGCAACCTAAACCAGAGATTAGAAAGAAATAATATGAAGATTATTATCTTACTAATCAGCTTGTTTTTGACCGCCTGTGTCAGCACAGATAGCTTGCAAAGCAACGGAGATTTTGGTGATCACTATGTTGTTACTGGCAAAAACTATGATCAGATATGGCATGCCGCAACGGTAGCCATGAGTACCGATATGAATATTGTTGAGAGCCACAAACCATCTGGCATCATTAAGTCCAAGGTCGTCAATGGGACAGCTGGCAAGGTGGTTGGGTTCTTTATTCAACCCACCGATGCAAATGCACCTCGCTACAAAATCAACATCGTGAGCAAGAAGCCGTTCCAATCGTCTGATTTCGACAAGGACGGAGAACCTTCGGTGTGGGAAGATTTTAAGCACGCACTGAAATAGGCATGACACGTTAAAGTACGCCTAAACATCATAAAGGAATAACAAAATGCGTAAATCAATATTAGTAGTGACTACAGTTTTAGCAACAATGATGGCCTCAAGCGTTGCATTTGGCGTTGAGTATATGGTGTGTGAACGTGGGGCACCACCCAATAACACTGTGCTTTTGTGTGATGGTCATAAAGAGGGTGAATCAACAACTTTGCGTGAGCTTACAAAGAACGGCTGGAAAGTAAATCAAATGTCGTCGGTGAACGCGCTTTCATACATTTACATCTACTTTCTCATGATTAAACAATAGGTACCTTATAGCCAATATTGGCTGGTTAGCCGCAAGGTGGTTGTTGGTATCTAGATTATAAAGTCTACCTAAGAATAACGTATGCTTACAAAAAATTCGAATCAAATACTGGTTTTTCTTCTCACACTTTTGCCTAGTCTTAGTCTGGCAGCGCCTATGGGTATTATTTTTGTAGAAGGTGACAAACCTTCGCGCGTAGCGTATGCGGCCGAGTTTTTAAATATCTATGATCACTCATCAAGCTTAACCGCTTTGATGAATGCGCAGACAGACGCAGATTTCAAAAAACTGCAAAAAGAACAAAAACAAGTAGAAATGCGTGTAATTGCGGTTTATGAAAACAAAACTGCGCCTGAAAGCATTGATATGACTTTAGAGTTTCAATGTCACAAAAAAGCGTATCGCATCAACCAGGCGCACGCCATGCTGCGTGATGCAACAGAAAAACGCACAAAGCAAGACTGGAAACCCTACACTTCTGGCAACTCTGCATTACCAATAGCGGCGGCAAAAATCGCTTGTGAGCATGAACTGGTATCTAACGCTGCCAAGGAAGTGGCCGCGAGCAAAAACGGGCAAGATTTTAGTGCCTTTGATCAATTAGGCATTATCTATATTGGTGATCTAGACCGCCTGCAAGTGGTGGATACGGTATGGAAAACCATATTGGCTGATGGTACTCGCCCTGCCTACAAAGGCAAAACATTAACCGCCCAAGAAACAAAAGCATGGAATGATAAACTCGATAAAAAACTTGCTGAGGCAAAAAAACAAGCTGCTGACTATGAAGCGTTGGCTACCACCGAGCTTGGAAAAATGAAAGAAGAGCAAGAATTTAAAAAAGAAATCGCCGCAAACAACAAAAAACATACCGATTTATTTGGTAGGGAATCCAAACAATTTAAGCAACTTAAGTGGTTAGTTGGGAAAACTGAGAAAGACATCGTGCGCAAGGCTGGCGCACCCACTAATGTGATCGAGGCTGGCGATGCACGCTTTCTTACCTACTATAACGAATATTTTATACCTGGCGTTGGATATTACTTAGACAACAATGGCAATGAAGTGTATGGCGGCACAACAGTCACTTGCGAACTTAAAGTTGAATTGAGGCAAAGTAGTTCAAAAGTGGATTTCAGAGCTGTTGATTATCAAATTGATGCGACTCACGGCGGCTGTCGAGATTTAAGCTGGATTAATAGAGATACTAGGTAATATGAAAACAAAGCAATTGATAGTTTTTATTTTTCTCACATTTTTCATGATGGCAATCTCTGGGTGTACGACTCATGCA
>JBAQEN010000555.1:0-4775 GCA_049286765.1 Methylococcaceae bacterium | reverse complement strand
CCCAGAGGGTCGCGTTGGTGCCGCCTACCGATTTTCCTCGCAACAGCAGTTTTCTTGGCGGGAAAAGGCTAATATCGGCAATTGCGTCGTTACCCTTGGTTAATGTGCTGACGTTCCGGTCAAGATTGACTAATAAGGATTTATTGACCGGCACCCGATAGCTGAGCTGCCTGCTATCGGCACTGGTCGTGATTGCGGCTCCGGCCTGGAGAGTATAGCCTAATAACAGTGCGGACACTGTTTTAAGGAGGTTGCTTGGGTTGATGTTTAACATGGTTCTGCTTCCCTTGTTTTAGTATTCTGTTAATTTTTGAGTTCAGTGCGTTGGCGCTAAACGCAAAAACTTGAATGGTAAATTCTGCTTAACCTGATTCTACTTTGTCATAATTATGCACATACTCGTCATACTCGCCGGGAGAGGGTCGACTGCATGGACGCAGGAGGTAGAGCAACGCATGGAGCAGTTGCCGAATCCAGTGCCATGGATGGTAAGCTGGAATCCATCCATGGAACCTGGATTCACTTCGAGGTCTACGACTCCGGCACAAATCCGTCTGGAACGGATTTGCATTAACCCGAAGGGCGTCACGCAGGATAGCCTGACGTGACCCGCTAGAGCGCGAAGCGAATCCATGCCGGAATGACGATTTTTGGAAAAAGTGATCATATAATCTTACAAAGTAGAACTAAGCCCATTGTGCCTGCTCAGCAGGGTCCGTCGCTTTGGCATTGTGTGTCGATGAACGTCTGACTCCCCCAGGGAAGAATTTTTACGGACACGGGAGCTTTGTAAGGTTTTGCTTTCTGGATGGGTGGATTGACCACTTGATCTTCAACAATAGGTTCTATCGTGGTATCAGAATCCATCGGGTTTCTTAGCGTAAATTGTAATGGGCCGGTTCTCATCGCCTGCACAAGGCATTCCGCTTGTTTGGGCGTAACTTCGAGTGTTAAGGCTCTTACCACGGCAGGTTTGTCCTGGTCCTGAGATGCAAGCTGGTCAATAGCCAGAATTTTGATGTTAGGCAGCAGGGTGTAGGTTCCGCTCTGGGTGGCTGTAGCTTTTGTATCGGCTGTTCTGCTGGTAATGAAGTGACGCGGTGGCGGCGTACAATTTATCTTGATGCCTGTAGCAAGTATATCGGCCTTGTTGCCGGGTAAAATGAAGCCTGCGACGCCCGCGACATCATCGACGCGCACACTGATGGCGCGCTTGCCTTCCGGGATTAAAGCGGATAACGTGCTGCCGCCCAGATGTTCTTTTATTTGCGGTTTTAACAAGATTTCGTCGGTAAAAAAATCGCGTTGCGTCACTTTGCCTATAATCGCATTCGGGTCTTTTTTGGTGTCTTCCTCTGTGTACGCCTGTGTAGGTACGTTATCTTTAGGCCAGGGCGTCAATTTGATCTGCGTATTGTCTATTCGGGTGGCAAAAGGAATAGTGGTTGCAGCAACATATACCTGGACAGTATTTTGTTCGGCAGCGACTGGCTGCTCGCCGGTTTTGGATTCAACCCAGCGTTTCGCAATCAATGCGGCTCCGCCAGCCAGAATGAGCGCAATTATCAGCATTATTAAGAAGCGGCTGTTCATTAGTCTATCCTTGCGTTTTCAAGGTTAATAAAATAGGTATCCCATGCAATCTGTAATCTTTCCGTTGTTGCAATTCCGGCATCGCCTTCGTATTCACATTGGTCCTTGACTATTCCCAATAAATCTCTGGGATGGCAAGGCAGCAGGGGACGTTTTTCTTTCGTGTAGCGCTCGAAAATTTCATCAAGCAAGCTATCAGGGCAATTGAGTTGCAGCTCATTGGCATATAAATGCCATATCTCCACATACTGTGTTTTGTTAACCGGCGCAAACCGTATTTTATAACCCAGACGTCTTAAAAATGCTTCGTCAGCAAGTTCTACAGGATTAATATTAGCAGAAAAAATTATTATTACATCGAACGGAATCTGTACGCGTTTGCCGGTGTCAAGACTGAGATAATCGTGTTTTTCTTCCAGCGGAACGATCCAGCGGTTGAAAAGATCGATCGGGGGAACGCGCTGACGCCCCAGGTCATCAATTATGTACATGCCGTTGTTAGCTTTTAATTGCAAAGGAGCTTGAGACAGGTGCATATTTTTGTCGTGGTCAATTTCCAGCATGTTCAATGTCAGTTCACCACCGCTGATGGCGACGGGTCTTAGACATTCAACAAAACGGGGATCGGCACCCTGCTGCAGGTTATAGTTGGTACTATCAATATTTACTTTAACCGGCGCATGAACGACCGGGTCAAAAATCTGAATAATACTTTCGCCGACTGATATGGCATAGGGTATTAATATCGATTCCCCCAATAACCGTGTCAGCCGTTTGCAAATGAAGGTTTTTCCTGTTCCCGGCAGTCCATATATCATGATGGCGCGGCCCGAATGCAGGGCAGGGCCTAGCCGATCCAGTAATTGCGGATCTATCGTGGTGTCCTGAAACGCTTTATGGACATTGGCCCGGGTTATTTTGCAATTTTGGATGGATTGGGCTTTGACAGCGGCCCGGTACTGTTCGATGGGTACCGGAGCGGGACCAGTATAGCCGCTTTTGTTTAATGCCGTTAACGCTTCCGTTACTCCCTTGTCGGTTAATGCGTAACGTAGGCCTTTACTGATGTGCGATGCGGCAAGAATTTCAACGTGATTCTGTTTGCGCAGTCCGTCCAGAACGGTTTCGAGTATACTGCCAGACAGCGCTATATTTTCACAAAGTTGATGCAGGTCGGCAATGCCGTTAACATGCAAATGTTTGCAGATCAGGTTGGCAATGAATTCATAAGACAGACCGGTTTCCTCAATAGTGCGGGGGCGAGCGGCGAAAGCATGACGTGATAATATATTTTCGTTATGTGGCTGCATGTTTCGACTCCAGAACTCTCTAGTTAACTTAGGATGTCAGGGTGAAGCTATTAATAAATTCAGTCATCTCCCGACTTTGATTCAGTTTGATACAATGATAGTCACTAGAGAATGTTATGGTATTAAAATTAATTACAAAAAAATTGACAGGTTCTTTTTTCAGTAGGGCTTTGTATTCCATGCTGGGAATTATCTGAAGAGACTATTTATAGCCTCTTCAAATAAAAAATCAGCTTTAATTTTTGGTCTAAGCTTAGCCGTTTGCACTACCTAACGCACTGTTAACGACCGAGAATGTTTGATTCACTTCTTGGCCAAGACCTGTGATTACGGCAATTGATATGATGGCAATCAAGGCAACCATAATGGCATATTCAACCATTGTGGCCCCTTCTTCATTTTTAGAAAATTTTTTGATGCAGTGTTTCAGGTTTTTCATGGTTATCCCTCGTGTTTGGTTGAAGAGTTATTCGGACTAAATTTGTCTAAAAACATGCATTTCATTAGGGAATGCAGGTTAAAGCCTAGCAGTGAAACTCAGTTTTGTCTAATTTATGCCTAAAGAAAATCTGATAGAAAAACAGGTGGGTGGCAAAAACCAATAATTTAAGTTAATTATTTTTTATAAGTTATTCAATGTAAATGGTATTTATTTTTTAATTCTAAGTAATTTCAAACTGAAAAACAGGTAAAATTAAGGCAGTGCCTATAATCGGGCAGAAATATTTATCAGGACTTCAGATTTGTCTCAGGATTATATGTGCTAATTAATTCGCACATAATGGCCTGTTAATGTGAATTTGTCGCATCTGCTCAGCTACATTACTCCCGCCGTATTTCAGGTGCCTGATTGTTTCAGTGAATTTCGGTATATAAGAAAAAATCTTTAGCCCGCTTCTATTCGTATTTAAGAAGGGTTTCAGAAGGGCCGTTCATTAGATAGTTCCAGATCATCTTCTTTGGGCAGACTGTCTTTTATTTTTTGTAATTCATTTTTGGTGGTGTCGCTAATGTCTCGGGTATCAGTCAGATAAATGGTGAGGTATTTATCGGAATAAATTTTGCGCCAGTCAGGTCTTTCTCCAAGATAGGCGTTTATAGGCAATTTCGTTTCAAAAATAGTCCATGAAATGTGGCGCTCCTTTATGAGCTCCAGTAAGGGTTGGGCGCCTTTCTCAAGGCTTATTGTCGTGAAGTATTTTTTTATAAATGAATCGCCATACAATTCCGCGCGGGAATCGATAAAAACCGGGTAGTCATTATGGATCAAGTATACGCTTAGTGCATAACTGTTAAGTACATTGCCCAAAGTTGTTTTTTCTTTTTGTAGCGAGCTTAATACCCTGCTTACTTGAACGCTCTGTTTAGATTCTACAGTTCTGGTGGGCAGATAAATTAACAGTGCGGTTAAATACAGGCCAATGGCTAGCCACTGATTTAAATTTTTCGGGTAAAGTGCGCTGATAGAGAAATTGGGCGGAGTATTGAGTTGTTTGCTGAACGCTGCCGCCAGAATCATAGGCGACAAAAAAGACAGGAGATCGGTAGCGAAACGGACATATTTGAGTGACAGGTGAATCAAACCTAGCAAGAAAATTAACCGGAACAACGGCAGTTTTAAACCTTTGTACAGCGATAAACCTATAAACGCTAGCAGCCAAAATTCAAGAGGCTGTAAGCCATGAAAATTGGGAGAAGCCCATTCAGATATGATATCGATAGTATAGGATTGGTCAGTCAATTTTAGCGGGAGCAGCAATCCATCGACGCCATGAGGAGTTACAAGCGTTGCTAAAAGGCTAATCAGTAAAAACACAAGCCAGCGTTTTAGCAGTGTAATCCGAAGGATGCGATCATCTGCGGAAAAAACAC
>JBAQEN010000554.1:0-3901 GCA_049286765.1 Methylococcaceae bacterium | reverse complement strand
GTCGTAATCAAAGTTTTCCACTGGTTTTTACCTGTTATTCTAGTTAGCGGGAATATTTACTTCTTTCCAATCAATATGGCATGGTTAAGCGGTAGCTGATCGTACCTTTTTATTGTCGAGAACCCTGCTACTTTTAGCCAACGTTCGTAATCAGACCATGAATAGAGCATACCATCACCCGTAGCAATCGCCTGAAAGTAGGGCGAACCCAGTGCCGTGCTGATAGGACCGTCGTCATTATCGTTACCCATCATATTAAAAATAATAACACTTCCTCCTTTGGGAAGCGCTGCATAGGTTCGCTTTAGTAAAGCCACATTGGTTTGAGGTGACCAGATAGTCAGAATGTGAGAATACAGAACTGCGTCAATTCTCTCTGGAAACGGATCACTGAGAAAATTACCCGGCCATGTCTTTATGCGCTCAGAAAGCCTTTCATTTTCGATATGTCGCTTTGCTATCTGACAAACTGATTCAGAGTCAAAGACGCTGACATTCATGTTCGGGTAATTATTGCACAACAGAATTCCATTGGTGCCATCCCCACCCCCGGCGTCAACTAGATGATGAATACTTCCGAGTGCCTCAAGGTTGAGTAAACATAAATTGGCTTGGTGAGATAAAGCGCTCATGGCATCCTGGAATACCTTTTCCCTGAATGGGTCATTAACCAGTCTTTCGTAAAGAGTGTTACCCTGCCCAGGAAAACGCTGAAGACCAACGTTATCGTTTTTCTTAAGAGATTCAACAAAATCAAGGAGCCCTTCGTAGACAATATAGCGTTGCCAACCCAAAACAGGCGCAACCGAATTGGGGCTGTCGCTTATGAGCATTTGTTCGGTAATCGGTGCATTGGTGTATTGCCGGCCATGTTTTTTTATAATCTTCAAAGCTGTCAATCCTGTTAACAATATACGCGCCGGTTGTGATTCCAAGTTTAGGGCGGCAGCGATATTATCAAAGGTACTTTCCGGTTTTTTTGATAATAAATCGTAAAGTCCTAGTTCAATACCCGCCCAAAGTAGTTGAAAAGCAGTGTGTCCTGCTGCAATTATTAAGAATGAGTCAAGATCCAGTTCGTTTGGAGTTTGTTTTTGTGTCATTGAGAATACAGCCTTTGAAAAGTAGACAGAGTGAACTAGACTATAGTTTATTTGGCGCAAGCTGTCATTTGGATACCAATTACATGCTAACTGAAATATTCGAATATTTAGCGAATGCCGGCCAACGAGCACCCTCGGCCGACAACTCACAACCCTGGACATTCACCTTAGAAGATCAAAATATCAAGTTATTTATTGACTTGGAAAAAATAAAACCAAGTTGCTTTGATGTCAGTCACCCGGCAATTTTACTAGCGCTTGGCGCAGTGATTGAGAATATTTTGCAAGCTGCAAATTGGATAGGTTTGGACATCGACTATGATTATTGCCTGGATTTAAAAACCGGACTATGTGCAACCTTTCATGTGCCGGAAAGCTATAAAAAACTTCCAGATAACGCTAAAGACCACCCTCTATTTGCAAGGTGCACAAACCGATTGCCTTTTGTCAAAAGACCAGTGCCCGAAAATATTTTAAAAGAAATCGTAGGCCTCTCAAATCCAACGTGCCAAATTTTATTTTTTCATGGTAATGAGCAAATAAATCAATGGTCAGAAGCAGTACGCACCGCTTCGGAAACTCGCTTTCAAACCCCTGATATTCATCAATGGTTTGGTCAGAGTCTTAAATTTACCCCTGAAGAAATATCTTCCAATGAAGGACTTGACGTCAACACACTTGGACTTCCGGCAATCGGAAGAATACTTTTAAAAGTCACTCAAACCTGGGATCGAATGCGGCTGTTAAATAAATTTGGCGCTTACAAGCTTATTGCGAAATTAGAAAGTGAAAATATCAAAGGCTCTCCCGCATTAATGGGCATTATTGCCCCACTCGACAACGATACAGCCATTGAAACGGGTCGTCTTATGGAACGAGCCTGGATTAAGCTAAATGCAGCAGGCTTGAGTGTTCAGCCTTATTTTGTTATCTCGGATCAGCTATATCGGCTTAAGCAACAAAAAATTGCTCCTGAGTTTATTGACGCACTTGAAGGCCTGGAAAATAAGTTACAATCTATAATTCAAAGTGGGTATTTATACATGTTATTTAGAGTCGGTTACAGTGAAAAGCATCCGGTTAAATCTCTGCGAAGGCAAGTCAAGTTTCATAAGGTTGGAGCAATCTAAATTCACAGACAATTATATTAGTAATCAGATAACTATCACCTAATCCGGCGATAGCGATGCGTTTTTTTAAGGATCTCCTGTTCTTCGCAGATTATGCAGCAGATGTTTCTTGAAAAAGCAGAACCATAAGCAAAAACTAAGTTGGCCATAAGCTGTGTCTATATTGTTTTGAATACGGAAGCCGGCTTAATAATTTCCTGAAAAAAGTAAGGAAAAAGGATGTATATATTTAACTAAAAATCACCATTGAAATTCTTTTCAATTAGCAACAACCCTGCGCAAGCAATTATTACTTGAGAGAAGAGCAAAAAAAACATGACAATGTCAAGCTTATTAAATAAAGACTCATGCAAAATTCTACTTATTTGCTCTTCAAAGTTTAATTCACATTTTGGTAAAAGCCGGATACCGGCGTATCATAGAAGACTTTCAGTTTACCTGATTATTTTTGCTTATTTAAAAAAACCCGTCTATATACTATCTTAAATATTAATGGTTTATTTTTTAAAGATATGTCAGATAATAAAATAGATCTTGCCATGGTGAAATCAATGAATGAAATCGGGCGCCTCATGGATAAAAAGACGTTTGCTGAATTTGCCGAAAATGAACGAATCTTTATCTTGCTGAATGAACACAACATGGATTATGCTCAAAGATACTTAATCGGCAAGTTAGTACCACTGGATGAACTTAAGCATATAAAACTTTTTATTGTGGTGTAAAATGAAAGCTACCCCTCCCTTGCTTACGAGATACCTGACGCTTATCATCTGCTGCTGTTCAGGTGTTGCAAGGGCTGATGAAGACTACTTCGAGAAATCTATTGAAGAATTGGGTGCGATTCCTGTTACTACGATTGCCACTGGAACGTCAAAACCGATTTTTGAATCTGCTGCAGTGACCACTGTTATTACCGCTGAGCAAATTAAATCCATGGGCGCCACCGAACTTCATGAGGTTTTGGAAACGGTGCCGGGTGTACATGCCAGCCTGCTGGGATCAACGAATGATTATAATTACACGGTGCGCGGAATGCGCAATGTCTCAGGCTCGGAAGTTCTGGTCATGTTAAACGGCACACGTCTTACCACGCCTTTTCTGGGTACGCTCATGACCGGCCAGGAGTTGCCTGTCGCAGCGATTCAAAAAGTGGAAATTATACGCGGCCCCGGGTCCGCGCTCTATGGCGCCGACGCTTTTGCCGGCGTTATCAATATTATTACCAAAAAAACCAAAGATATTGACGGTACGATCGTAGGCGCTCGTGTAGGCGATCACAGCACGCAAAGCGGCTGGGGACAGTATGGCGACCAATGGGCGGGCTGGAATGTTGCGGCCAGTCTGCAATATCAGCATACCAGCGGTGATGATGGGCGTATTATTAAAGCGGATAGCCAAACTGCTTCTGATAAAATTTTTGGAACCCAAGCGTCACTTGCGCCAGGGCCTATGAATACCCGTTATGAAACTTATAACGGCTTTCTCAATCTGCAGCGCAAGCATTGGGATATAGGCTTCTGGGCATTTAATTCATTAGACTCGGGTACACGGGCCGGGGTAGCCGCTGCATTGGATCCAAATGGAAGTGCTGATAGCGAGCAATATTTAGGCGATGTGAAATTTTCGACAGAAGACTGGTTTGATAACCTGGAAATTATGGCGCAT
>JBAQEN010000553.1:0-13719 GCA_049286765.1 Methylococcaceae bacterium | reverse complement strand
TTAATTGTGTTGATTACTAAAGGTGTAGGAGGAGGTATTCAGGTTGTCGCTACATTTATTCCTATCGTGGGGTTTCTGTTTATGTTTTTATCAGCTTTGGAAGATTCAGGTTACATGGCTAGGGCTGCGTTTGTCATGGACAGATTTATGCGTATGATTGGCTTGCCGGGCAAGTCTTTCGTACCGATGATTGTTGGTTTTGGTTGTAATGTTCCAGCGATCATGGCTACAAGGACATTGGAGAATCAACGCGACCGGATTTTAACCAATTTAATGAATCCGTTTATGTCCTGCGGTGCAAGATTGCCGGTTTATGCTTTATTTGCCGCAGCGTTTTTTCCGGTTGGCGGTCAGAATCTGGTTTTTGGATTATATTTATTGGGCATAGCGGTTGCTGTTATGACGGGATTAATCATGCGCTATACAATGTTTAAAGGTGAGTCAGCGCCCTTTATTATGGAATTACCCGCCTATCATTTGCCGACATTACATGGAGTTTTTATTAGAACCTGGGATCGACTCAAGTCATTTTTGTTCAATGCGGGCAAAGTAATTGTACCTATGGTACTGGTGTTGAACTTTCTTAATGCGCTGGGAATCGATGGCAGTTTTGGTCAGGAAAATAGCAATAAATCGGTACTCAGTGAAATCGGTCGAGGTTTAACCCCCGCGTTTAAACCCATGGGCATTGAAAAAGATAACTGGCCGGCAACAGTCGGTATTTTCACGGGCGTTTTAGCTAAAGAGGCCGTTGTTGGAACTCTCGATGCTTTATATAGTCAGCTTGCAACAACTGACGTTACAACGGCTGATAAAACGCCGTTTAATCTTAAAGATGCGCTAGTTGCTGCCTGTTTGACCATACCAGAAAACTTAGCTGCTATCGCAGATAATTTTCTGGACCCGTTGGGATTAAATATCGGTACAGTCGATGACATTGCGTCTGCTGCCATCGAACAGGAAGTAAATACCGATACCTTTGCAGCGATGCAGCATAGTTTTGATGGTAAAGCCGGAGCTTTTGCCTATCTGTTATTTATTTTATTGTACGCGCCCTGTGTCGCAGCCACCGCGGCTATTTATAGAGAAACCAACGCGGGCTGGACCTTGTTTGTAGTGTTCTGGACTACAGGTATTGCCTATATGACAGCAACCATTTTTTATCAGGCGATGACTTATAGCCAGCATCCAGACTATTCTTTGGTTTGGATAACGGGATTAAGCATTGCCTTTTTGTTGGTTTTGTTCATACTGTGGCTAACTGGAAAAAACAAGTACGTAAAACATGGCCAGGAGTCATTAAGTGATTTTATCTGATTTGCGAAGTTATTTGAAACAACAGCATAGAGTAGCTTTAAAGGATTTAGTTAATCATTTTGATATGGATGCCGATGCGTTACGTGGGATGTTGGGTAAATGGATCAGCAAGGGCAATGTTCGTAAAATGCAACTGGAATCCTCATGTGGCACAAGTTGCTGCAAATGTGATCCAACCTTGATAGAACTCTATGAATGGGTAGAGAAAACATAGTGATAAAGAGTGTGGATTTGCCGGCCCAACCCTGAACCGAAAAGTAATGATGTAGACTATTTGACCAGTTTGAGAGAGGTACCCGATGATCTGGATGTGAGTGAGATAGTAAGGTTATCGCGTACCCAGACAAGGGAATAGCTTCTTAAACTGAAGAAGTATTATTCAATAGGAAAGTGAGTTTGAAAATAGAAATCAAGAATAATCAGCTGAATCACCTTTTAAGTCTCGTTATTTACTTGTAACGCCCTGACAACCTAATAAATGAAAACAAGCAAATTATTTGGCCTGCATTCGGTACAGGCGGCATTGGATTATTCGCCTAAAAAAATCCAAAAATCATGGGTTGACAGCGGGCGGCAAGATAAACGGCTGGGACAGGCGGTTGAGGATTTATTGGCATTGGGCATAGAGCCTGAAAAAGTCGATAGGAAAAAACTGGATCGCTTGGCTGATGGTAATAATCATCAAGGCATTGTTATCGAAGTTGAGATGCCGGGTGAATTGTCAGAAAGTGATTTAAAATCAGCAGTCGAGAATCTGCCGGAAACGCCTTTGTTTCTGGTGCTGGATAATGTTCAAGACCCGCATAATCTCGGCGCCTGTCTTCGAACTGCCGATGCGGCGGGCGTACATGGCGTAATCATTACCAAAGACAATGCTACAGGCATTACTCCTACTGTCTGCAAAGTGGCCAGTGGTGCGGCGGAAACTGTTCCGGTCTATCAGGTGACTAATTTGTCCAGAACCTTACGCTGGCTGAAAGAGGAAGGTTTATGGATTATGGGCGCGGCTGGTGAAACAGCGCAGACTGTGTATAAAACCGATTTTACCGTCCCGATGGCTTTGGTTGTAGGTACTGAAGGTAAGGGTTTAAGGCGCTTGACCAAAGAGCAATGTGATATGCTCGTATCTGTCCCTATGTTGGGTCAAGTAGAAAGCCTTAATTTGTCAGTTGCCACGGGCGTGCTGCTCTATGAAGCTGTGCGCCAGAGATTACTTACTGTTAAATAATGGAAACAAAACCAACTTACTTGCTTCAAGGCTCCGAATTAAGCTGCATTCGTGATGACCGGGTATTGTTTGAAGGACTGGCATTTGAGCTGGTCTCAGGACAGGTACTCTTGCTGGAAGGCAAGAATGGCAGTGGTAAAACCTCGTTATTGAGAATTTTATGCGGCTTTCGAGAACCCGATGCCGGTAAGGTTTCCTGGTGCGGTGATGCCATCAATGATAGTCAGTATTATGCGGATATGGCTTATGTCGGCCATTTGGATGGTGTTAAAAAAGAACTGACCGTGCTGGAAAATTTAAAGGTATCCTTGGCATTAGGCCGGTCCGGACACTATTCCATTGAACACGCTTTAGCTAAAGTACGTTTATCGGGGTATGATGATGTGCTGGTTCAGGCATTGTCAGCGGGCCAGAAAAGACGCCTATCATTAGCACGGTTACTGATTACGCAAAATCACGTGTGGATACTCGATGAACCTTTTACTTCGCTCGATAAACACGGTATTGCACTGATTGAAACCCTAATGTCCGAGCATTGCGCCAATGGCGGAATGATTGTATTAACATCACACCATGACATCGAATTACATGGTGTTGATGTACAACGTATTAATTTAACCTGATGTCTTTATCCAACGCATTTTTTGCCATTCTTCGGCGCGATTTAGTGTTGGCCATGCGCCGGCGTTCGGAAATCGCTAATCCTCTGTTGTTTTTTATTCTGGTCATTACCCTTTTTCCTTTAGGAATCGGCGCGCAACCGAATTTATTACAAGCTATCGCGCCGGGTATTATCTGGGTTTCCGCGTTATTGGCGGCCATGTTGTCTTTGGATAGCCTGTTTCGCTCGGATTTTGATGATGGTTCTCTAGAGCAGATTTTATTAAGCTCACATCCGGCATCTATCCTTGTATTGGGTAAGATTATTGCTCACTGGCTGGTGACAGGATTGCCGTTATTGATCATCGCGCCATTATTAGCGGTTTTTTTAGGCTTGCCCACGCATTCTTTAGGCATTTTATTATTAACCTTGTTGCTGGGAACACCGGTGTTAAGCTTAATCGGCGCGATTGGTGTTGCTCTTACTGTAGGATTGCGCCGGGGCGGCATGATTTTATCTTTACTGGTTTTACCCTTGTATGTTCCGGTACTGATTTTTGCCAGCAATGCGGTAGAGATGGCGGGTAGCGGTTTACCTGTCAATGCACAGATTAATATTTTGATCTCGATCTTATTGATGACTTTAGTCCTGGCTCCCTGGCCGACAGCCGCTGCATTAAAAATGAGTATTAATTGAGAAATATTACTTACTAAAATAGGTCATTGACTACTAAATATTTTGATTTAACAAGACAAAAAAGGCTGCAAAGAAAATCAGCATGCGGTCTTTTCAAACGACAAACCTTGGACGCTTATCATCGCGCGAAGGCCAACGAAAAGATATCCCAACAGTTGGTTTATTAACCTGAAAGACAGGAAATACGATTTGACCAATAGCAGGCGCGCTGATTTGATGTTTCTCACTGGAATACGGCAATCGTGAGGAGCCGTGTGCGGGCCCGTACACACGGTTCTGTAGACAGGTGGAGGCTGCGGACTCCTCTGACCCGATAAGTAAGAGACATAGTGGACGCTGGAGACGAACGGGGCCGCCGAAGGCAATAACTGCTAAGTAATTTTTCGCTGTTAAAATCGGATGGACCTCATTTTAACTTTCGCGAAGAATCCTGTTGCGCTTGCGGCGATGCCTGGGTTAATACACATGAGCAGGTCAACAAAAATGGCACACCGGGTTGCGCCTATTGCTGCAATGCAACCAGTGCAGGTACTTCGCTGAGTGCTATTTAGGTAGCAAAAATCATTAATGTAGGGGAATTCGGGACTAAAAACTGGGCAGCCGTTTTCAGGTAAGCGGTTTTAGATATTATATTGGCCAGAACCCAGTAATGATTTAACGTCTCACTTTGGTGTTAATAGCGTAAGTAGAAGCGAAAATACACAACTAAATCGCCCCGGAAGGGGCGGTTTAATTCGTGCTAGCCACCTTTGTTCGTAGATTGTTGCTTGAAAATTGCTACACAACAAATAAATGGTTGATGAGGAAAAATGAAAATCAAGACAAGCGATTTAGTTCAGCTATCATTTTTTGAGTGGCTTTATAATCCGTGCCAGACCAAGCCAATTTACCATTAGGCGTGATAATTGCAAAATACGGCAAACCAATTTTTAGTTGACGATGTTCCTGATTTGCACGAAACATTTCAAATTCAGGTTCTTTGTCAATCAGCTTTACAGCGATGGCTTTTTCTCTTAATGCCTGGTTTAATAGTAAATTATTCGCGGATTCTTTTTTGAACTCAGTGCAGTTAGCACACCAGCTAGCATAAAAATCTATAAAGATGGGTTTACCAGTCTGTTGAGCTACCTTTTTTGCGGCCTCAAAACTTCTATACCAGGATATTCCGGCCTCTTTTTGTATCGGCATAGCGACTGGAACCATAGTAGATGCAGCTCCTTGTACAGCTCCGTTTTGGGCCATTGATTCCCCGTGGGCCGTATTTATAAAAGGCATTTGTTCCAAACCGGCAACTACCAGCCAACCGCCAACTATGATGGTGAGTACCCCAACATAATGATGCATTTTTTGAGTGGGCTGCGCATCTTGGGGTAGCATGGTCAATACATTGCAGTGCACGACGGCAATCCAGATTGCCAATATGCCAATAGCAAGCGATAGCGTAATCGACGAATCGACACCCAGTACACCCATACCTTTTTGCAGATACGTATAGGCGAAGTACAGAATCATAAAACCGAAAGCGTATTTGATTTTATTCATCCAGTAGCCGGCTTTAGGCAGTTTTTTAAATTTAACTATGCTAATAATAAAAAACGGTAACCCTACGCCCAAACCAAAACCCGACATCATCACACTGCCTTGCGAAGCGATGGTTAATTTATCCCAAAAACCTATAGTTTGATGGGCAAGCGCCAAGGCCTCAGTTTTTTCAGCAATGTTATCGGCAACCTGTAACAGCAATGCAAAAACAATGGGGCCAACGCAAGGCGAGATGACCAGCCCGGCAACACTACCCATTAGCCAGGTACCGGCGATGCCTTTTACCCGGGATGAATGCTGATCCAGCGAATGTACTTCGTTTTGCATAAAACTCAGTTCATAAAATCCTAGCAGGGAAATGGCAAAAAAAGCAAAAAACAAGGCAAAACCCAGATTAACAAAAGCTGACTGCATAAAGGTGTTAAATGCCCCGCCCGTCATTCCGGCAATTAAGCCTAACGCCATGTAAGTAATCACCATTCCGATATAATAGGCCATGGCATGCTGTTTTTCCTTGCTGGCTTCGCCATTAGCCCTGCCGACTATAAACATGGAGGTAATAGGCAGCATTGGGTAAACGCAAGGTGTTGCAACTGATAAGAGTCCGGCAATGAACATCAGGCCGAACATGATTATCATATTGTCCTGATTGTTTTTAAACAGCAACAATAGCTTATCCGTAAAACTCAATGGTTCATCTGCTTGGGTATTTGATGCCGCAGGTGTTGTTATCGCTGTAGCGGGTAATGTCAAATCAATCTGAGCCGTTTGCGGGCGGAAACACACATTGGTCAATTCGTTGCATAACTGATAAGTGAGCTCCAGACTTGCCGCTTTGATACTTGAAGGCTTAGGGCCGGATTGTACTAATTCCAGAATAAAGTCGCCTTTATCACGCAATACATTTGCCTTAACAAGACTATCATGTACCCCGGCTGGTTTTTCTAACTTGTTTATGGTTAGATCCGAAGCGGCCAATTTTGAGTTAGGATCAACCGTAACCGGGATATAAATATTTTCATCGCCAGTATCCAGATAAGCATGATGATCATGAGGCACCGTCAATGTTAATCGATATTGTGCCGGCCATTGGTCTGTATTGAGTGGTGTCACATTAATACTTGCTTTGGGAATCGCTGCATAGGTTAACGATATACTTAACATCCACAACAGCATTATTGATAGTAAGTTTTTCATGGTTAGTCGCCCTACTATAAGTTGGTCTAAAATTTATCCGATTTTTCTTCATTACAAAAAATCACTAGCTTTTTTGTAATTAAAAGACCTTCTTATATTTTTAGTAGTTAAAATGACGACACCTTAATTTTTGAATCAATAAGGCGTCGAGTTTGTATGTGTATCCATCACAATGGGTTTATTAAGGGAAGCTCTGTAAATTCAAGATTTAGGCACTTTTAGTCTCTATTTAATTGAATTAACAATGTTATAAATTTCCAAAAAGCAACTTTCAGAAGTTCCCTTTTTGTTTTTTTAGTCGAAAAAACCCCCTTTAATTAGATGAAGATGGCTCGATGACTAAAATTTCAGATTAACTGAAGCTGTTATCAGGTAATAGTCAAAATTGGCAAAACTGCCCTTACTACTGCCTCCTAATTGATATTGTGAATCATGAGCGTAGTATTCAATGCCGGTTTGGAATTTTAACTGGCTCAATGGTTTTAACTCGGTAAATTCTTTGCTCAGTTTAATGCCGCCGGAAAGTGTGCCAAATCCGGCCAAGCGATAGTCACTGGAATAGGCCGTAATATTTTTAGCCGTATCAAGTCCTGTATTAGGGTCCATGAAAACGACTCCGCCATCAAAGAAAGGTTGATAGAAATCGGCTCTGTCTTGTGAATAATACCTAAAGCGTGGAATTACCTGCCAGCCATCAGCGATGGGTTGATGCCAGCTTGTCTCAAAGGTATGCGCATTGACACCCCAGTCATTAGTACTAAAGCGGTAGTCAGCATGTAATGCGGCATGATTAAATTGGTCAAAATGGCGAACGTACTGGGTTAGCCAAGCCCATTCAAATCTTTCTTTAGGTCGTTGCTCTGGAATGGCAAAATTAGAGACCGGAATCAGAATCTCTGCCGAACCTGCTGGAACAACTAAATTGCCATCAAACCCTACCCACTTATAAGGATCTGTCAAAAAACCGCTATGGTAGCCGAAGGTTATATTGCTTTGTATCAGGGAATCTTTATCAATAACTTGCGAAATCCCTAACAAATATTGCTGGCTGGTCTTGTGAGCTTTAAAATCGGCTGGTCTGCTATTCCAGGGAGAAGGGGATGGTTGGATATCATCAAATGCGACCGAAGCGCCAAAATTCAGCGTGGTCAGCTTTTTGTTTAAGTCCAGACTGGCAGCGGTATTGAAATATTTCGAAGCATAATCGTGTTCTCTTGAATAACCACCGCCTAGATTAAGTGATGCCTTATCAAAAAAGTAAGTCAATCCTGTACTGATGGCATCGCGTAGTTCGCATACGGATCTACCGCAAGAGCTATTGGGCGATGCACCACTTATGATCTGGTGTATATTTCCCGTTATTGGGTCTTTTGTGTTATAGACTGGTGACGCACCGCTTATGCTGTCACGAACCAGGTTTACGGATGCCGTCGCGGATTTGCCGATAGGAGCCGATAATGCGCCCTCAAATATATTAACTTGCATACGGCCATTACTCTCAGAATAATGGCCATACTGGAAATCGGCGTTATAAGTTTCCTCAACCCGTCCAGCAGAAGCTGTCTGCACTAAGCCAGGTAGAGCCAAGGCTGCACACGTTAAGCGCGCAAGGATATCAGTTTTTTTATGGTTTTTCATATCTGCATCTATTGTTAAGTTTCAGCGGAATGGGTGAGGTTTCAATTACAACCGCAACCGCCTCCGCCTCCGCCATAACCGCCTGCTGCCGCTTCCTTACTGAAGGCAACGTGCTGACGCAAGCCAAATTCCAGTGCGTCAGTCGTAAAGGCCATTTGTGAAAGGGCTAAATTACCCCGTTGTCTGGGCATGACCTCGGTACAGGCAGCGCCTGAGAGCATGAGGATATACAGCAAACAATGACTGATGAGTTTCATAAACGGGACCTACTTTTTGGCTAACAATGTCATTATTTTTTCTTCCAGTTCCTTAATGTCATCGCTGGCAAAGCCGTGATGAATATTTTGCACAACACCTTGTTTATCGATAATAAAAGAAGTCGGCATAGACTCCACGACAAACTGGTCAGCCCATTCACCTTTGGCATCACGTAACACGGTAAAACCCACTGGAAATTCCTGCAAAAACTTTTCGGCATTCGCTTTATCTTCGTCCAGATTGATCGCGACCACTGTAAATCCTTGTGCCTTTAGTTTTTCATGCAACTTGTCCAGCAATGGGAAGGAAGTACGGCAAGGCGCACACCAAGAAGCCCAAAAATCAAGATAGATAACTTTGCCAGCATATTGCTTTAAGGCTGTGGGCTGGTCTTGCTGTAATGTTGGCAAGGTAAATTGCGGTGCGGTTTGCCCCACATTTGTCGCATTGACTGTAAAGCAAGCAGCGCTCGTTAATAGCGTGAATGCGATAGTACTTAATTTTTTATTCATTTTCATAAATCACCCTTTCAAAAAACGAGCCGTAACAAAGCGGCTATTGTTGCCAGTAAGTAGCGTTTAACCACTAAACGATTTGAGAAAACCAGGAATAGAAATCGGTTAAAAGCTCACTGTCGAAAGTGATGCTAACCAAAGAACATTAAGAAAATCTTAAGATAAAACAATGACATATAGACAATTTTTTTTTCGTCATTTAAGAATTACTTAATTTTTGACCGATAGGCTGAATATAACCAACCTTAAAAATGGAACGCAGATTTGTCATCTAGCAGTCATTTTTAGGATTGGTTATTTCAATAATTAATCAATTAGAGGACTTAAACTATGAAATTTAAACCGATGAAAAGAAAAATTATTATGGAGGGCAAATCATGCATATATCAAATATGTTAAGAGGCTTTATATCGGCCGTGCTGTCGATAATGGCATCCTTGGTTATGGTAACCGATGCTTCAGCGACTTCTGCAATTTTGGGGCAGGCCGCTGGCATGGGCGTCGATGTCAGTGCCGGCTGCCAGACCTGTCATACCGCCTCGCCCGAGAGCAAATCTAACCTGAAGGCGGGTTATCAAACAGCGTACAGTACAGGTGGTATTAGTGCTCTGGTGGCGCAGATTAATGGTCCTGCACCGGCTCCAGCGCCTGCGCCGGAACCCGCACCAGCACCTGCGCCGGAACCTGCACCAGCACCAGCGCCTGCGCCGGAACCTGCACCAGCACCTGCGCCGGAACCTGCACCAGCACCTGCGCCGGAACCCGCGCCAGCGCCTGCGCCGGAACCTGCACCAACACCGGATCCAGTACCGGTACCTGATCCGACAACGACTCCGACGCCATCACCATTGCCTCCAGTGACATGTACAGACGTGGAAGATGAAGATGGTGAGGATGATGAAGATGAGGGCGAAGAAAGTTCTTCACTCCATATCTCACACCCTCACCATGTGTTTATCCATGCATTACAAGAGCTCCGGGTAGGTGTTACTGCTTGGGATGATGATCGCGACGTCACAATAAGCACTAATCTGCCAGAGGGCGCAAGCTTGGAACGTACCTTTAACGGGGATCTAATGGCACAACAAGCTGTAATGGCCATAACAGTACCCGAACATGTGTCTGGTAAAACCTGTAAGATTAGGTTCGTTGCCAATTCGCATGGCGATGATAGCGAATCAGATGAACATTCCGCAACTACCGACATTTCCGTTACGGTTTTGCCTCCGTTGTCATCTGATACGAACCCAGACCCGGCTATTGCTGACACCAGTATAGCCAGCGCTGTGTACAACACGGAACAGCAAAAGCTTGAAGTATCCGGTCAAGTCGGATGGTCGCCGGAAGCAACCATCGCAGAGCGCGAAAGCGCCATCATGGAACCGGTTTCGCTTAGTGATGCTGACAATGTTGTAATAGGTACTGCGGCTGCGCAAGTTGCGCCGGACGGCACCTGGTCGGCTTCTATACCATTACCGAGCGATTCAGTACCAAACACAATTGATGCTAAATTCAAAGGTAAAGTGGGTACAAAGCGGGTGAAAAAGCTGGGAAAGCTTAAGCAATAAGCTAATGGCTTGATCGTTAGCAAGCACAATTCCTCCTCTTTTGACTATTGAGGAGGCCTTTTAACAGGGAGGAAGAAAGCCCGCGGCTTCTTCTTCCCGCATCACCGGGCATACGGTCCCAGTGCACGGCGGTCGATGATGAATATCTTCCGCTCCACTAAGGCGGGACAACCCGGTATGAGCTAATGCCAATCCATGCTGTTAAAACCAGTGCTAAACTCCAGGAAATCAAATTCACAAATCCGAATTATCATTAGCCGCAGGCATATTTAATCCCCTTGTTCTAACCCCGCAATGTGTGAAGGAACTGATAGGATTAACTTAACGGTATAGCTGCATGGGGGAGTTAGATAGTCATTCATTACACTGAATAAGGTCTTGTGTCTTTTAGGTACCCAGGCGGATAGAGTGATCTTGCCCCTTAATTTAACAAAGTAGATTATAGCTCGCATTAATAATCAGATATAATTCGTATTCAAAATGTCGGATTATTCATTTAGGGTTACGTTATTAGTGTCGAATAAAGTCTGCGATTACTATGTTTTTAACGATTTTCCTATCAATCAAAAGTACAGCGCTATGCGGGACGTGGTTTGCATCTCCGTCCGGTTTTGATCTTGAATCCTTTGCGTTTTTATCTTTTATTCTGAGTCTCACAACTAATGTTTATAATTCCAGATTCCATAGTTCGATTCTTTCACCGCATGGCTTCACCGCCGCATTTTTACGCATTTACTGAACGTTTAATGCCGTGGCTTGTGATTATTTTTCTGCTGTTAACCGGCGCAGGTTTATACGGTGGCCTGTATTTAGCACCACCTGATTATCAGCAAGGCGATAGTTATCGCATTATCTATATTCATGTTCCCAGTGCCTGGATGTCATTATTTATTTATGTGGTCATGGCAATTACTGGTGCGATTGGCCTGATTTGGCGGATTAAACTGGCTGAAATAGTCGCTATCAGTAGTGCGTCTATCGGTGCGAGTTTTACTTTTATCGCATTATTTACCGGTTCGTTGTGGGGAAAGCCCATGTGGGGAACCTGGTGGGTTTGGGATGCGCGCTTAACATCCGAGTTGATTTTGTTGTTTTTGTACCTGGGCGTCATCGGTCTTTATGGGGCGATAGACGACAAGCGCGTTGCCTCTAAAGCCGTGGCTATATTGGCCCTGGTCGGCGTGGTTAACATCCCGATTATTCATTATTCTGTTGAGTGGTGGAATACCCTGCACCAGGGGCCTACGGTAACCAAAATGGATAAGCCGTCTATTCATGTCAGTATGCTGGTTCCTTTGTTGTTAATGGCTTTATCCTTTAATGTTTATTATCTGATTGCTTTGATACAGCGGATGCGTGTCGAGCTGCTACAGCGGGAACGCAACTCGCAGTGGGTCAAAAATATGGTGCTGGAGAACAAACAATGAGTGTACAAGAATTTTTTGACATGGGCGGGTATGCTTTATACGTCTGGCCCTCATACGGTCTTACTTTAATCATACTGCTTGCCAATATCATTATCCCTATTTTGCAGCGCAAACAGTTTTTTCGTAAAAGCTTAAAGCAAAAACGGTAAGAAACTATGAAACCAGCCAGAAAACAGCGATTAATTCTGATAACCCTGATGGTGATCGGTGCGAGTATTGCGACGGCATTCGCGTTGAAGTCCTTTAATGATAATTTGATGTACTTTTTTTCCACGACCGATGTTGTAGACGGTAAGGCTCCCAAGGATACCTTGTTTCGCCTTGGCGGCATGGTCATTAAAGGCAGTGTTGAAAGACCCGGCGACGGGATGATGGTGCGCTTCAAGCTGACTGATTTCAGTAAAGAGGTGACCGTCGAATACACGGGTATTTTGCCGGATTTATTCAGGGAAGGGCAGGGTATTGTCGCCCATGGCAAGCTAAACAAGCAGGGTGCATTTATTGCCGAGGAAGTGCTGGCCAAGCATGATGAAAATTACATGCCGCCGGAAGTGAAAGGCAGTTTAAAAAACCAGCCAACGACAGGAACGGTTCAATAGAATGATTGCAGAATTGGGACATTTTTCACTCATTCTCGCCTTGTGCATGGCGCTGGTGCTGGGCACTTTGCCTATTACCGGAGCGTTTCGCGGGCTGGCCGGTTGGGTTGCCGTTGCCAGACCTGCCGCATTCGCCCAGTTGTTGTTTATGGCGTTGTCATATGCTTGTTTAACCTATAGCTGTTTGACGCATGATTTTTCAGTCAAATACATTGCCACTAATTCCAATACCTCTTTGCCTACACTGTATTTAATTTCAGGGGTATGGGGCGCGCATGAAGGCTCATTATTATTATGGGGCTTGGTGTTGACCATCTGGACGGCTTTAGTGGCACAGTTTAGCAAGAGCATTCCGGACGCTACCGTGGCGCGAGTCCTGGGCGTAATGGGGCTGGTTTCCATCGGCTTCATCCTGTTTTTACTGTTGACCTCCAATCCTTTTGAGCGCCTGTTTCCGGCTCCCCTGGAAGGACGGGACTTGAATCCCCTGCTGCAGGACCCCGGTTTGGCAATTCATCCGCCCATGCTTTATATGGGTTATGTCGGTTTCTCCGTGGCCTTTGCGTTCGCCATTGCCGCCTTATTGGAAGGCCGTCTGGATGCGGCGTGGGCGCGCTGGTCCAGACCTTGGACCAACATGGCCTGGATGTTTCTAACGCTCGGTATTGCCTTGGGCAGCTGGTGGGCTTATTACGAACTGGGCTGGGGCGGCTGGTGGTTTTGGGATCCCGTTGAAAATGCCTCGTTCATGCCCTGGCTGGTGGGCCCGGCGCTGATTCATTCTTTAGCGGCCACCGAAAAACGCGGTGTGTTTAAAACATGGACCGTTTTACTTGCCATTTTTGCTTTTTCGTTAAGCCTGTTGGGTACATTTCTGGTTCGTTCCGGCGTATTAACGTCTGTACATGCCTTTGCCAGTGACCCTGCCAGGGGCCTGTTTATCCTGATTTTTTTAGGCGTTGTGGTAGGTGGTTCGTTATTGCTTTATGCGATAAGAGCGCCTTATGTCAAGAGTCGCGCGACCTTTGAGCTGGTTTCCAGAGAATCCGCGATTTTACTTAACAATGTTTTGCTGGTGGTAACGGCCTCCAGTATTTTACTGGGTACCTTATATCCTTTGGTGATTGATGCTT
>JBAQEN010000552.1:0-5699 GCA_049286765.1 Methylococcaceae bacterium | reverse complement strand
AAACTAGTGTGTTCAGCTTTACCTGCCTATTGTAATTGCGGGCCAATAATCCGAATATTCCGTTATGTTGAGTTATTATATACGCGCTTAATCGTATCGTACCGGACAGTATTGATTCGACTAAGTGTTGTGTGGTTTTGCCGCGTTGAATAATTATTAATGCCTGGTAAACGGTAGTCATTAGCAACTAAGTCTAGCTTATCGGATAGTTACCCGAAGTTTTCAACTTACGTGCTTGGTTTTTATTTTTGAAGTTATGTTTGAAAGGAGTCCGAAAATTAACTGCAATACAAAATCACTCAAAGGAACAACGCAACGCCTTACCTTGCCCGATGAATTGATCGCTCTTTTGCCTTTAATCAAGGCTTTCAATAGAACATCAAGAAACGATAAATTAATAACCGACTGGCACTTTTTATGTCATCAGGGTGGCGGTTTTGAATGGTGGCAGAATCAGCAATTTTATCCAGCCAGTTATAATGCCGTTGAGTTTTCGGCACTGTCGGGACGGGCTTATTAAGCATTATCGGAACTTGATTTTTCACAAATCCTGCAGCGGGTAGCGAATCAGAGCTTCTTTTGGGAGTACTGTTTGGTTCTGTTGGTTTTGGTTTCTTTCTCTATGGAAAGAAGCAGAGGATGGTTGTCCCGCTTGTATGTGGCCTGGCGCTGATGGTGTATCCTTATTTTATGCCTAATGCAATTGCACTGGTTTTGATTGGTTTGGTGCTGGTTGCGATTCCATATTATTTTGTCTTTGATCGACATCCGATGACCATAAATTTATCGGACTGCCATATTATCAGCGATTAACGGATGGAGCTATGACCATGATTTTTTGTAGTGTGGCGGATACTTCTATTCGTTAGCCATGCAATGTTAGGTGGCACAGAACGGGGTCCAACAATGTTTCGTATAGGTCTACTATCTGACACCCATGGTCTTTTCCGACCCGAAGCGAAGGCGTTCCTTAAGGGGTGCGACTACATCATCCACGGGGGAGACATTGGCGATCCCAAAATTCTGGAAGAACTTGCTTTACTTGCGCCGGTCACTGCCGTGCGGGGGAATAATGACAAGGGCATATGGGCAGAACTGATTCCAATTAACAACTTCCTCAAAGTGGGCGAAGTGTTTATTTACGTTCTTCACGATCTGGCAAAACTCGAAATCAAGCCAGCCGCAGAAGGAGTTCAAATAGTAGTCGCGGGGCACTCGCACAAGCCATTGATCTATGAGAGCGAGGGCGTTCTCTACGTCAATCCAGGCAGTGCCGGACCACGCCGATTCAAATTGCCCATCGCCGTCGCAGAGATCATAATCTCCGGTAGTTCAGTGTCTGCACGAATAGTCGAGTTGAGTGGCTCAAATTTAACTTAACTCACTGGCAAATCCGGGTGGCTTTACTCTGCATTTTGCAATTTTTTAAGTACGCTTTTACTAATAGTATTGACAAATTCTTCACTATTTTCATAATCTTGGCTTTTTATAAAACTGACAATCGACATCACCAATTTTTTAGTGTCTGCTATTTCTTGGTGTGAACGACCACAGCCTTGGCAATGACTGCCTTCATAAGTGCATTTATCAATACAGGGATTAAATTTCATAAGGTCTTCTTTCAGTTGGCTTTCAAAGGCTTTTTTGTTTATGAATTACCGATGTCTATTATAGAGGTTCTTCGTAGAATGAATGTTTGCATAAATGTTCTCAGAACAACGGGGAAACCCCGAACCAGCTTTGGTGAAAATGCATCACGACGAGATAGAGCACTAGGGCTACAACCAATTGCCAGACTTTGAATTCGGCTATTACCAATGTATTCCGGCCTTCCTTGATGGCCTGGAAAGGTATAATAGAAGTCGCGGCGGCGTAACTGTCCCAATGCCGTCCACAGGTTTTTTTCCGCTTGGCATCGATGGAAATCATCCCGGCAAACACCAGCACGAGCAACGAACCGAACAACACCAGAGAAGCCGCATCGCCGTTGGCAATCATATGGACAAAAGCCCACACTGCGACTCCCCACAGGAAAGGATGACGGGTTACACGGTGTATCCCGCGCGCGGGCGCATCAGCCATCAGCAGGTTTTCTCCGCCTACAGCCATGGGGTTCGGCGTCATTATTCCCAGCACAACGAGAAGAAACGCCACGAGCATCAGGAGTGCCGCGATGGGCTTGAACCAAACCAGTTGACCCCAGGTCTCGATATAACCGGCAACCCGGTAGGCATGGGCCAGCCAGACAATGCCGAGCAGGGAAAGCAGGGAAAATGCTGCGCGGTAGACGTTTTCGCCCAGCTTTTCGATGGCGCGGCCTCGGGCTGAAGTGCCAGAGACACCGATGTGCAGGGTAATGAAGAACAGGGCGGCGAGAATGAGTTGGGTCATGGTCTTCGCCTCGTGGTTGAAAAAATGTTAATCCATCTTTCTGACATTTAACTACTTTTTATTTGGGTGAAATTAAACAAGCGGCAGAAAACTTTCATAGGCTTTATAATCGATCGCTATTGAGAGTCACATGGAATAACTAACAATACCATTGGCCTCAATACGGAGACAGTTCTGTTCTATGATACTCTGCACCACTCTATATTGACTATAAACCCTTTATTCTCGGGACGAAAAAGTCGAGGGCCTTTGCCGCCCATTGCAAAATAAACAATAACAACTTTATGAAGAAATTAGGATTCAACACGCGTGCAATACATGCAGGAGAACTGGACATGCAACCCGCTGCCATGTCGGTACCCATTTATCAATCGGTAGCCTATCCCTATTCTGATGCCAAAGAAGCCGCCAAAATTTTCCGCGGAGAAAAACCAGGCTTTACATACGGACGATGGGATAACCCGACTGTGCAGGTTTTTGAAAAACGCATGGCTGCTCTCGAAAACACCCCATCCGCACTGGCTACCGCTTCCGGAATGTCGGCCATATTCTTATTAAGCCACCATCTTTGCCAGGCGGGTGATGATATCGTCTCTTCCAATCGTATATATGGCGGAACTTTCGTGCTGTTCGAAACAGGCCTGAAAAAAATGGGCGTCAACACAAACTGGGTACGCAGCCCTGAATTACTTGATGAATGGGAAAAAGCCATTACATCTAAAACTAAATTCATGTTTGTAGAAACACCCAGCAATCCGAATCTGTTTGTTGCCGATATTCCTGCTCTTGCTGCATTGGCTAAAGCCAAAGGCCTTCCGTTGATCGTGGATAACACTATTTCAACACCTGCCTTACAGAATCCTGTGGATTTAGGCGCAACAATTGTGGTTCATTCCACTACAAAATATATTTGCGGAAATGCATCAAGTTTGGGTGGCATGATCTGTGGACCATCCGAAATAGTTGAAGGAATAAGGCAAAGCGGGCTTCGTTACCTCGGACCGTCAATGTCGCCATTTAATGCATGGATCAATTTATGCGGCCTCGAATCATTATCGCTGCGTATGGATAAACATTGTAGCAATGCCATGGCTGTAGCCAATTTCCTCGAAAGCCATCCAAAAGTAGAAGCAGTAAATTATCCGGGGTTATTATCAAATCCTTATTATCGTCTTCAGGCAGTGAACCGCCTTAAAGGGTTCAGTTCGCTGATGTCCTTCATCATCAAAGGTACATATAATGATGCAGTTAAATTTATTGATTCGCTTGAACTGTTGACACATGCCACGCATATGGGTGCTTCCAAGAGTATTGTTACACATCCGGCATCGACTACTCATTCCGGGATGGGCGAGGAAGAAATGCGCAAGGCTGGTATATCCCCGTCCTTAATCAGATTCTCCATTGGCATCGAAGATCCCGAAGACCTTATTGCAGATATCGGGCAGGCCTTTGATAAGATTAAATAAACTTGAATTCATATGCGATTGAAAGAAATTAACGCAACAGAATATGCAAAAAATTAACGCAATAGAATATGCAAACCCGGAAGAAAGCGACAGCGAAATTCTTGCTCCCTGCTACGGAATTCGCGGATTTCTTCCGGAACAGGATCCTCTGAGTTCATTCCCGGCCGATTCTCCCTATAAACTGCTGGATGATATCGGCAAGGACTTGCCCGGCTTGCTGCACGATGGTCATTTTCGAAGTTATGCCAGGACGCTGAATATCCCGAGTTGGCGAGGCGGAGCCGATGACGAAAATCTGCCCGCATTACGGCTTTATTATCTTCGTATGGGATTTTTAGCGTCCGCCTACGTCAATCAAGTAGGCGAGGATATCTGTCACGTTTTGCCGGCCAATATCGCCGTTCCACTGGCGCAGGCCTGCAAACTCTTGGAGCGGCCTCCGATTTTGAGTTACGACGGTTACGCTTTATACAATTGGCGACGTTTTCAGACTGACCGGCCCATTGAATTGGGCAACCTCGACACGCTGCAGAATTTTGTCCATTTGTATGATGAGCACTGGTTTATTCTGGTTCACGTTGAAATCGAAGCAATCGCCGCCGATATTCTGGCGGCCATCGCCCTGATTTATAAGGACTTAAAGACCATACCGGAACCGGATATCGAGGCCGATTTATGGCGGATTGCCGCAGCCATCGGGCGGCAGGTAAATGTTCTGAAAAGGATTCCGGAAAAAATGGACCCGAAGCTTTATTACAAAACCTTCAGGCCGTATATCCGCTTTTTCGAAAATGTCGTGTATGAAGGCGTTAATCAACAAGCCATTGATTTCCGTGGTGAAACCGGCGCTCAAAGCAGCATTGTTCCGGTATTGGTCGAATTCATGAAAATCCCGCATCAGTCATCCATTCTGACCAAACACCTGGAAGACATGCGCCGCTATATGCCGAAGCGGCACAGGCTCTATATCGAGCAGGCCGCCGCCATGCCGAGCATCAAACGAACCGAATACCGGGAACCGTTCAACACGATACTCGATAATATGATTGAATTTCGTAAGATACACTACGGCTGGGCCTATGAGTATATTCACAAACATGTTAAAGACCCTCGGGGAACCGGCGGCACTCCCTATATGCAGTGGCTGAACCAGATGATTATGGAAACCGAAACTTATAAGTTCTAAGGATGCGCTGAATAAAGGTTCCTTTGCTAAAATAACAGACCCCAAAATAACCCTAAAAACGATCGCTATGTCATTGGCGAAGAAAACAAATTTTAGGTTCGAGTTAATCCCTTCCTAAGTAACGCAAGATACTTGTGATACATAGGGACTCATTGATTCATATACTCCGCACGGTCACAATTGCAGATTTTAAAAGTGCCTAATTCATTAATTAATTAGGATTACTTGTGTTTAAATTTTGCGCATCCGTGACCGCGCGGAGTATAAAAGCTTAATACATGGATGGGGGTAGGGCAGTTAATTCTTCCGTTACGTTAAATTTCTCTTGATCTTGTTTCTTGTTGCCTACTTTTATGCTTCGGGTTTATCCGTTATGATTCAAAAGGGGTAGCTGTCTGATGAAAATATACACGCTTATAAGCAGTTTATGACTTTAGCAGGATAATTTTGTCCGCAGATAATGCGGCCCGGTCTTTATAAAAATTTGCGACAGAACCATCAGGCCCATGATCGCCGCCTCAGTTTCTAATCTTGTACCCGGTCTTGAACACCCACCAGACAAAAGTCAGGCAGATGATGAGAAAGCCAAACGTCATGCCAATACTCATGGCGATATGCACATCGGCAACGCCGTAGAAGCTCCAGCGAAAGCC
>JBAQEN010000551.1:0-4244 GCA_049286765.1 Methylococcaceae bacterium | reverse complement strand
GCGCCCGCCGTTTATCTTGCCGCGTCAGGTGATGCAGCATCAGACTGGCGAACACGCGATCGAAGCTTCCGTCCGGATAAGGCAGACAAGTCGCCGTACCCTGTTGCAGGATGATGGTTTCTCCCGCCTGTTCGGCCTTCTTTCGTGCAACGTCCAACACCTGAGTATCCACGTCGAGTCCGTATACCGCAGCGTTCGGCTGGATTTGCTTAATCAGGAGAGTAAGTGTTCCGGTACCGCAACCCATATCCAATATGTATTGGCCTGGCTGGATTCGGGCCTGCGCGATCAATGAGGTCTTTAATGCCTCTTCCGGAAACAAGTGCCGCATCACCGGATCGTACCAGTCCGTCAACCAGCGGAAATGAAACGCAGGGATATAACGGGGGTGTTTTTTCATGACGATAAAACTCTCTCAAACTGCTCCAAGTCGGCCGCAAGAAGGCTTGCGGCTTCGGCAATCGATTGGTTATGCCATGTGTTCATAGTAGTGTTCCTCGGCCACTGCTCCCTGCGTTGCTCTACCTTCCGCATAACCCACAGGGATGTGGGGAATGCAGATTTTGCATGGAGCAAAATATCTGCCCATGCAACCGTCCCATTAGCAGAGAATCAGCAATGCCATTTTGTATTAAATGTTTGATTTTTCATTATTGCGATCTGCGCTTTCCGGCAGATGGCAAAATCCTTGCGCCGGCAAATCCAGGGCACTGTTAAATTTGCTGGATAAATTCTGGAAGGCAATGAGTCCGGTCAGTTCGACTATTTCATCTTCATTAAAATATTCATACAGGCGCTGAGTCAAATTATCATCAACCTTCCGGCCGGTATAAGTTATAGCCTCAACATATTCCAGGACAATCCTCTCCCTGCTATCAAACAACTCGCTTTCTTGCCATCGTTCAAGGGCCTCCACCTTGTTCATGGAGCCCGTTCTTTTTGCCAACACGGCGGAGTTAATATCAATACAAAAACGGCAGCCGTTTATTTGCGATACTCTCACCGTAATCAAGGATCGTAGAACGGGATCTATAGGGCTGCTTTTTCTGTCCAGCACCCCATAGAGTATGGCTATCGCTACAAACAACCTGGGGACTCTGGCCCAAATCAATGCCGGCTTAAGGATTTGTCCGTATTTTCTTTTTTGATTCCAAAAGAATGGACGGAGGTACCAGGGGTAACTGAAAACGGGTTTTTCTGTGACTCTCATATCATAATCCAGGCAGATATTAAACATCCTGACTCATCTGAAGACGTTACTGGCAGTGGCCTGGCCAGGGTGAGCAGAAAAGCGTTGCCCGCCTTGACTGTCCGGGTTGATGGAAATATTATCGAAGCTCGGCAACAGCCCCGCGCAATACGAATAGCGCTGACCGCAAAAAGAGGGCGGCAAGCGCCAGGCCAACCAGTATGTCGGGCCAACCTGAACGGGTAAGCCATACTCCCACGGCTGCAAACAACACCGAGACATTCGCGATAATGTCGTTGCGGGAACACAACCAGACTGAACTCATATTTATGTCGTCGGCTCGATGCCGCCAGAGCAAGACAACGCAAATGCTGTTCGCGGCAAGCGCCAGCAGGCCAATGGCGCCAATGGCCTCGAATACTGGAACTTGCGGGAAAACGATTTTGTAAATTGCCTGCCCGAGAACGAAAAGGCCAAAGGCAGCCATGATGCCGCCTTTGAACAGGGCTGCTTTGGCTTTCATTTTCGCGCCGCGCGCAACGACGTAAATGCTGAAGCCATAAACCAGGGCGTCGCCAAGCATATCCAGCGAATCCGCCACCAGCGAGACCGAGCCACCGATTAGCCCCGCTGTGAGTTCTACCATGAACATGACAGCGTTAATACCCAGCACTATCTTGAGCGTAGAGCTTTGGCGATTACGAAGCGCCTCGATTTCGCAAGTCTTGTCGTCGCAACAATCAGCCATAGATTATCCTGAAAATATTGAACGTTGAAGGTAACAAGCAAAAGGGCAGTTTTTAACCGGTCCCGCTTGACCGCAGTGTTGAGCTGGAAAGCTAAATGCGAACACCCAATACCCCCAAAATTTTAACCATGCCAACATAGGCGGCACCAGTAGCAAAACAAGCCGCGCCCAAGCTTAACCAGAACCCAAGACCGCTACGAAGCAACAGCGGCAAAACGATAAATAGCACAAGCGATGGTAATACCAGCCAGAAAATATTACGGGAAAGGGTTGTCACTTTTTCAATATCGCCGGTTTCAAGGTAAAGCCAGACGAAAGCGAGCAGCGAGATGAGCGGCAAAGAGGCCAGTACAGCCGCCCAAAAAGGGCTGCGTTTAGCCAACTCGGCGACAGCTACGAGAATGGTTGCAGAAAGGACAATTTTTAGGGCATATTGCAGCATGGTTTGGCGAATACCTAATGCCTCACATCACCGGTAGTAAAAGGCAGAGCGAGGGACGAGGGTCGCTTTTTGCTGTGCGAGTGCATGTGATTGTTATGCATTTAGTTACCTCAAGTATTCTTGGATATACGATTTATCCAATGCCCAGTAATTTGCGCCTTTAAGCACCAATTTCTTGTATTCATCCGACGCTACACGTGTGTTATCAATAGACGACGAAATGTAGGTGACTGCTTCTATATCCTTACCTTCGCTTGTCTTAACCGTGATATTTCGGCGATCATATCCACCTTCATATTTTGTCAATATAGCAAAATCGTCGTCGTCAATTTCAAAGCAGGCCCCATAAACGACCGTACCATCGCTAGTCACTATATTTGCCTTCGCAGTACCGTTAATACTTTTTTTGTTATAGGTGAATCTGTAGTTAGGAAGACTGACAGGGAATGCTGCGTGATATTTTCGTATTCTTTCAAGTAATCGTTCGGGGAGCATGTTGCTTCCATACGCAAAATAGTAATTATGCTTAATTCCGCATATATCATCGATCTTACGTATAAAGTTTATTTGCAGCGCCCTGCTTGACAATAGCTCGGATTTGTATAATTCAATAAACTCAAGTATCGCTTGGTAAAAGTTTTCTCGATATATCCGCATATTGCTTGGGTCATTGTTTTCAAACATCACTATCATGTTGTGTGTTGGTGCGTTATTGATGCGTGATGTTTCTTTTGTAGCCGCCTCGTGAAGCAACCCACAGCGAACATTGTCGAAGAATCCGTTTGCTTTAGCTTTCGAGGTGAAGTGCTCAGAAAACGGTTTGTGATTCATCAAAAAGTCACAAAACAACTGCTTACTAGATTTGTATTCAAATTCCCGAGGTGTGTCTGAGGTTGTGTATATTTTCCCTTGATAGACTGCTTCAAGAAACTCTATAAGAATGCATTGCAGAGCTACTACTGAAAATCCTTCACCTACGCCAAGCTGTTTTTCTAGTATCCAGTCTATAGGATTAAGGAAACGCGTCTTGATTCGAGTGTGTAATAGTTCGAAAGCGTCTTCCCATTCAGCTTTTATACTATTATCCAGAAGAATTCCGCATATAAGTTTTTCCCTGTCTCTTTTCCATTCAGCAACATCTATAAAAGCAGATATAAATGTATCGTCCTCTATCTTTCCCTTTTTCATAAGTTACTTATAGCTTGGTTCATTTGATGCATAACGAGTTATTATCTGGTTCTGGATAACTTGTACTCTCTTCAACTATATTTGACAACAACCCGTTTCAAGACTGGCTTTTCTAAGCGGATAACCTAAAAACTCACATAAAAAAGCTTCCGGATAATATCAAGCGCAGAAAATAAAGACTGGTAGGGTGAACAAGTGCCTTTTTGCTTGCCTACCGATTACGACAGTCCGCACAGACAAATGTTGAAGCAGTTGTCCAACCTATCAGACTAAGGCGTCAGCATATACAATTGTATAGGGGGGATGGTAGCATTCCCACCCCCTCGTTTGTGTGAAGCATTACATCTCGCGATGCAATTTTGCCATACTCAGGTTTTCCTCGGCGGCTTTTTTATAGACATCAATCAGCCTTTGGCCATGCGCTTTTAAATCTTGCGCCTGTCTACCGTAAAGATAGCTTTTTGACTCGTACTGGCTGAGAAGTTTCTTGTGCTCATCAACTTTATCCTGCATTTCTTTCGCCGCGTCTTCATAGTGCTCCGCCAGCGCCTCATGATTGGCTTTGGTTTCCGCATTTTGCACGGCTTGAGTCATATCCATCGGGTGCGGGTTCCTCTCTGCGCAAGCAACCAGCAAGCCGAGAATCAGGAACAGGGAAATTAATAACTTGGTTTTCA
>JBAQEN010000550.1:0-4071 GCA_049286765.1 Methylococcaceae bacterium | reverse complement strand
TGACTGCGAGAATGACCGGCAAGCCCGCTTGCTCCAGTTTTTTGAAGATGACCTCATCATATTCATGCCACGATAAACCATCAATCAACCCGACAATCACATCGACACCCAGCAGAGTAGTCTCTGCGGTCCGGTTTAAATACCGGTTCAACGCTCTCTTTTCGCTGTTGTGCATGCCCGGCGTATCCAAATAGATGGCTTGCCCGGCATCAGTAGTATTAATGCCCAGAATTCGATGCCGGGTTGTTTGCGGCTTACGAGAAGTAATGCTGATTTTCTGCTTCAGCAAATGATTCATCAGCGTTGATTTGCCGACATTTGGGCGCCCTATCAGCGCTACGAAACCGCAATTCATTTACTGTCCTTATTCAATAATTCGAGCATAAGTTCTGCCGCCGACTGCTCGGCTCTTTTTCTGGAGATTCCTGTGCCGACACAAGCCTCTTCTATTAAAGGGATTGAGCATTTCACTTTAAACAGTTGTTCATGGGCAAGCCCTGACATCGTTATTAACGTATACTCAGGCAATTCCAGTTTTTTTGATTGCATCAATTCCTGCAATTGGGTTTTGGGATCTTTTTGCCAGTTATCCAAAGTCAACTGGTTCAGTTTTTCTGCAAATAAATGCTCTATCCATTGTTGACAAGCATCTATACCCTGATCTTTAAACAATGCCCCCATAATGGCTTCCAGGGCATCGGACAAAATAGAATCACGGCGAAATCCACCGCTTTTCAATTCTCCTGAGCCCAGCAACAAATAATCCCCCAAGTGATGTTTTCTGGCCAACTCTGCTAATGAGCCCTGATTGACCAGGCTTGCTCTTAACCGGCTTAAAACGCCTTCACTGGCTGTTGGGAAAAGGTTATACAATTTCTGGGCAATTACGAAACCGAGAATTGAATCGCCCAAAAACTCCAGTCGTTCATTATTATTGGAACTCGCGCTACGATGGGTTAAAGCCAAAGTAAAAAGCTGTGGATTATTAAAAGCCAATCCCAGCTTTTTACACAATACTTCGGGTTTTTTTATCACTCCTGGCCAGCCTCAATAACATCGTCAAATTCAACCAAAACGCTCAGGTTGCCGGCAATTTTCTCAACTTTCTCATACGCGATCTGCACCTTTAGATAATTACCATGCCTGGTAACTTTAATATCATCCTGAGTGACATCGTAGACGTAATTCATGTTGAACTGTTTATTCAGTCTGTCTCTAATTTCGTATGCGCTTTTTGTTTCAATATCAGGTGTTTTTTCAAGCTCAGCCAGGGAATTGGCTACTTTACTGTGATCAATATAAATCGGTACTATTTTAAGGGCCAACAAAGCAAAAAACCCGATGAGCCCGAGAATAAAAACAAGCGAGAGAAATGTTAAACCTTGTTGACGTTTAGGCGATACATTCATTCGATTCTCCAAGCTATTCATGACACGTAAAAAGTTCGATTGAGAGCCGATGCAAATCAACGGCTTTAAGCTTGCGCGTTGCATCTGCTCTGTTAATCATTTCAATACCGTGCCAATACGATCAAAACCGACGCCTTTATCCTGCCAATCCCAGCTCATCCAGATAAAGAAAGCTTTGCCAACCAGGTTTGCTTCAGGTACCGGCCCCCAGTATCGGCTATCATTACTATTATCACGATTATCGCCCATAGCAAAATAATGGCCTTCCGGCACAACATAAACAAATTCAACCGTAGGCGTGCCATTTCTAACAAGAATATCGTGTTCGACACCGGTCAAATCCTCCAGCAACTCTTCAGCTCCAGTCATATCCTCCCCTTGACCTCGTCCCTGATAACGTCCCAATGATACCTGTTTAATCAGCATGTCATTGATGGTCAGCTGTTTATTATGATAAACAATTTTGTCGCCAGGCAGACCAACAACACGTTTAATATAATCGACAGACGGGTCTTTAGGATAACGAAAAACAACTATATCACCGCGTTTTGGCTCGTTCAGTTCAAGCACTTTTTTATTGATAACCGGCAGGCGTATTCCGTAAGTAAATTTATTAACCAGGATAAAATCACCGACCAGCAAAGTCGGCATCATTGACCCGGAAGGAATGCGAAAAGGCTCGGCTATAAATGAGCGAAGCAACAACACAATCAACACAATCGGAAAAAAAGAACGCGCATACTCGACGAGTACGGGTTCATTTTTTTCATCAAAGCTAAGGCCTTTTGATTTGAGGAATAACAGGTAGCCGCCCCAAATTACACCGGTAACTACAGTGGCGCACAATAGAAAAAAGGAAAAATCGAAGTCCATAATTTAGATATATTATTTTAAAAAGTAGGGGCAGTCCCCCTTCGCCTTCGCTCAGGACAGGCTTGTGGTTGCCCTATCGCATAAAGGGTCTACGTCATTCTTTGTTGAGTTGCAAAACAGCCAAAAACGCTTCTTGAGGAATCTCAATATTCCCTACCTGTTTCATTCGTTTCTTGCCCGCTTTTTGTTTCTCCAATAATTTTTTCTTGCGGCTGATGTCTCCACCATAGCATTTGGCGATGACATTTTTTCGCATGGCTTTAACAGTCGATCGGGCGATAATTTTAGAGCCAATAGCGGCCTGTATCGCAACTTCGTACATTTGCCGGGGAATCAGGTCTTTCATCTTCTCAACCAGGTCACGCCCGCGATTATTGCTTAAGTCCCGATGCACAATAATCGACAAGGCGTCGACCTTTTCGCTATTGATCAAGACATCCAGCTTCACTAAATCCGCTGCCTGAAAACGCAAAAACTCATAATCAAATGACGCAAAACCCCGGCTTACCGACTTTAAGCGATCAAAGAAATCCAGCACCACTTCGCTCAGTGGCAACTCGTAATGCAGTGATACTTGTCTTCCTGCATACTGCATATCCTTCTGTATGCCTCGTTTTTCGATACAAAGCGTAATCACTCCACCTAAATAAGCCTGCGGTACCAGAATATTAGCCCTGATAATAGGTTCCCTGATTTCCTTAACAGTGCCCCCCTCCGGCAGTTTGGCGGGATTATCCACCATTAAAACCTGGTCATTTTGAGTAATAACTTCATAAATAACCGTGGGCGCCGTGGTAATCAAATCAACATTGTATTCCCTTTCCAGACGTTCTTGCACAATCTCCATGTGCAGCATACCCAGAAATCCGCAGCGGAAACCAAAACCTAAAGCCTGGGATGTTTCCGGCTCAAACTGCAATGCAGCATCATTGAGGTTTAACTTATTGAGCGCTTCACGCAAATCTTCGTAATTATCGGAACTGACAGGATACAAGCCGGCGAAAACGCGCGGTTGAACCCGTTGAAATCCGGTAAGTTGTTCGGCAGCCGGTTTATCTGTCCAGGTTATCGTATCGCCAACCGGCGCACCGAAAATATCTTTAATACCGGCAACGACATAACCGACTTCACCGGTATTCAAGAGCTCTTTTTCCAGGCGTTTGGGAGTAAACACTCCGATTGTTTCAGCAATGAACGATTTGCCGGTGGACATGATCGTAATCTTCTGCTTTCTGCGAATACTGCCATGAACAATTCTGACTAAAGACACCACGCCCAGATAACTGTCAAACCAGGAATCGATAATCAGCGCCTGCAAAGGGCCGTCTATATTACCTTGCGGAGGCGGAACTTTAATAACCAGCTGCTCCAGTACATCCTGAACTCCCAGGCCGGTTTTAGCACTAATCATCAGTGCTTCATCCGCAGGAATACCGATTACATCTTCTATTTCAGCCAGTACGCGCTCGGGCTCGGCAGAAGGCAAATCAATTTTATTCAATACCGGCACCACTTCCAGCCCTTGCTCTATTGCCGTGTAACAATTGGCGACGCTTTGCGCTTCAACACCCTGCGCCGCATCAACAACCAGCAGCGCACCTTCACAGGCCGCTAACGATCTCGACACTTCGTAGGAAAAATCAACATGCCCCGGCGTATCAATAAAATTAAGTTGGTAGATTTCACCATCTTTGGCCTTAAAGTCCAGCGTAACACTCTGTGCTTTAATGGTAATACCGCGCTCTTTTTCAATATCCATGGAGTCGAGAACCTGCGCCGACATTTCCCT
>JBAQEN010000549.1:0-12288 GCA_049286765.1 Methylococcaceae bacterium | reverse complement strand
GGGGGCTATGATGGCCATGTGATCCATGTACGACCTAAGCATGGAGTACCTCCTGACAAGTTATTATGAATTAATGGGCAACTTTTACTTTTTTAAGTTTAGTTGTCAAAAACAACCTTAATTATTGCACATTCATTGCGTCCATATCCTCCCAACGCGTTCCTGGTGCAACACCCTGCGTAAACAGGCATGAGATATGAAGTCTGGATGCGCTCTCAACTTTATTTACGAAAAAATAAATTTACGATTAAAGTTAAAATGATACTGACTATTAACATGGATGTGATCGGAATAAACACTAATTTTTTTTCATCTTCAATGCGAATATCACCGGGCAATTTACCGAACCAATTTATCAGCCACGGTGCATAGCTAATAACAAGCCCGATAACCAACAAAGCGGTTCCGATTATCGCCAGTAATTTTCCAATCGACATGGCTTTATCCTCTCAGTCAACGGCATATGCAATTTTTATATTACTGATTATGCCGAATTAAGAACAAATCTCTCGCGCAATCGCAGTATACAGAATAATTCATTGCCGCTTCTATTGCTTTATATTTCCGTCAGCCAATAAAATTGATAAGCCTGCAAAACGATCCGGCGATCATACTGGGCCGGACTTCTGCCGCTGTATAAATCGATAAAGTGGGCGTAAAGACTAATGCCTTTGCCGCTGATGACCTCCAGATCGAGATACTGGGGGTTAGCATCGAAATTGGCGATCACCATGACCCGCTCCGATGGACGCAGGTGATTGAAACGGATAAAACAAAGCAAATGCTCGTTATTGACGTCCAGCAATTCGCGGTTGTTGAAATCGGCAAATGCAGATATTTCCTTGCGGATAGCGATCATTTTTTTCAAAGCGTTAAACAAAGTGTATTCTATCGTGCCTTGCTTGTTCCGCAATTCGGCTCTTTCCCAATTGATTTTGGGCCGATGAATCCAGCGGTTGTCGTTACTTTTGCTGGCATCGTCGCGATAGCTGTAGTCATTGACGACGCCAATTGCGTCGCCATTATAGAGCAACGGAATGCCGCCGAAAGACAGAATCAGACTATGCAGTAACAGGATTTTATTGATGGCGGACGAAAGCAGGGCCGGATCGCCGCTTTCCTGCGCCGATTCCAGTCCCGCTAGGGACGCCAGCGACCCGGAAATGCGCGCGTCCCCGGTTTCGTCGTTACGCATAAACACCATGCCTCTGGCCGGAGAGGCATCGAATTGACCGCTGAAATAATCGACCAGAAATTTTCGATGCTCGAAAGGCTCATAACCCACTGCCCGGACATCGTTATCATCGAAACCGAAGCCGATGTCGTCATGGCAGCGCACATAGTTTAGCCAGGTTGCCCGTTCCAACTTGGCCGGCAAATTTTTCACTCCCTGATAGAGCAATTTGGCGTTTGTGGTGGCAATGCCGTCCCACAACAACGCCATCAATGTGGCGTTATAGGCGATTTCGCATTCCTTGGCGATAATCGCATCTTCGCCGAAATATTTGATGACTTCAACCGGCGCGACGATCGCTTCGGCAATAAACAATACGCCGGGCGCGGTCACCTGGCAACAATCCTTCATCAACTGTAGAATCAGATGCGCATTGCGCTCATTTTGGCAGGTGGTGCCTATCTTTTTCCACAGAAAGGCGACTGCATCGAGACGCAGCACGTCAACGCCCTGATTCGCCCAGAACAGGAGAATGTCGAGCATTTCTATGAACACCTCGGGATTGCTGTAATTTAAATCCCATTGATAATTGTGAAAGACGGTCATCACCCATTTTTGCATGTCCGCATTCCAGGTAAAATTACCCGGATCGTTTTCAGGGAAAATATCCGGCATGGTTTGTTCAAACATGTCCGGAATTTCCCGATTGTCGAAAATAAAATAAAAATCCTGATAGCGGCGTTCTCCCATGACCGCTTTTTTAGCCCATTCGTGCTCGTCGGAAGTATGATTGAGTACGATGTCCAGGATCAGCAGAATATCGCGCTTCCTGAAATCCTCAGCAACCCTGCGCAAAGCGTCTAAGTCGCCGATCCTGTCGTCGATTTGGCGGAAATCGCTGACTGCGTAACCACCGTCGCTTTTACCTGTAGGACACATCAAAATCGGCATGATATGCACCATGTTGATGCCCAGTTCCTGGAAATAAGGTGTTTTGTCGACCAAATCATCCAGGTTTTCCGCGAAACCGTTGGTATAAAGCGCCATACCAACCCATTTCTGCGACAAGAACCAGTTATGATCCTGTTCACGCTGTATATCGATACGTTCCAGTTCCGCAGAACGGTTGATATAACCCCTCGCCATTGTTTCCACCAGGCGCAGCATTTGCGGCTTAAAATCGGTGCGGTGTCCGTAGAGGGTGGAAAACAGCGAATAAATGGCGTAAAAATTAGCGCCCAGCCGGGTATAAAAATGCCGCAAATCCTGTCTTCTGATTTCCGGTTTCAAATCATCCAGAATGGCATTCAATAGCGAGTGGGAGACTTGTTCGTACATAGTCGTTTACCTAAACGGTTAAGTGAAACTCTATGATAAGGCAATTGTTGCGAAGTTGAACATTTATCAACGCCAACGAAGAATTAGCACCATCGGTCGTTGAAAGCGCGGTAAAATTCCTTATCGGCGACGGTTGCCCCGCGCCTGCCGACTACAGCACATGCAAACGCTTGCGCCCGTTCCAGGGTTGTCTCTAGTGGCCATTCATTGATCAAACCCAGCAGCAGCACCGCGGCAAAAGCGTCGCCTGCGCCCACCGTATCGACCACAGTAGTGCTTTCCGGCGGCTTGACGGAAACGAAGTGTTTGCGGCTATCACAAGCAACAGCGCCTTGTTCGCCGCGGGTCACCACCAGCGTTTCCTGATCGAACAGCGCGTAAAACGACTGCATGGCGGCTTCCAAATCAGCATATCCGGGGCATAATTCGGCAAGTTCGGCTTCATTGAGTTTGACCCAATCCGCCTCGTGCAGCAACGGCAGCAGCGTTTTCCGCTCCCACCAGGGCGGGCGCAAATTGACGTCGATAAAAATTTTGCCTTGATGGCGGGACTTGATGGCTTGCAGAGCCGCACGCGCGTCCGGATTTCTGATCGCCAGCGAGCCGTGATATAAAATGCCTTCAGTATTTTTATCTTCGAGCAATTCAGCGGCGATAAAGTCGTAGGCGCTGTCTGCGACGATTTCGTAATGCGGTTCGCCGTCCCGGATCAGTACCCGGACGCTGCCTGTGGGATGCTTGGGGTCGGTTTGCAAAGCTTCAAGGCTCATGCCCCAGTCAGCCATTAACCCAGCAATTTCGTGTCCAACCGAATCGTCGCCGATCCGGCTAACGAAACTTGGGGATTGTCCGAAAGCCTGCAAATGCCAGGCAACGTTGAATGGCGCACCGCCGAGGACGCGGCTGCCATCGGGAAAATGGTCGAACAGTACTTCACCGAAAACATGGATAGGCTGGTTATTTTTCATAATCTTCTCCCATCCAATGCCTCGTGTAAGGAAAATAATGGGCAACGCCTTCGAGGATTCCGGCGCTGTAATTGCCGTTCATGCCCAGAAAGCCCCCTTGCGCCAGATAAAATGCCGCCAGCGTTCCCTGTTCCATCGCCAGGATTTTGGCTTGCCCGACGACTTCATTCGCGGCGTTGGCGACCAGGACAGATGGTACAGCGCTGGCGAGCACCGGCAAATCGTTACCGCTATCGCCGGCAAAAACCGTGTTGCCGTAATCGAATCCCTGATGTTGCATTAAAAATTCCACGGCATGAAGCTTCGTGGCGCGGGCGGGCAATACATCCAGAAGACCCGTCGACGCTGCTTCGTCGACACTGTAAATCAAGCTGGCCGCCACGTTTAATGCATTAAGGCGCCGCGTCATTTCTCGTTGCAGGGCAACGATGTCTATCTGCAACGGCAGATAATAGCTGAGTTTATAGCGGTTTTGCTTGGCTTCTTCCTGTAAGCGCAAGGACGATAAGTCTGTAAACAAAGGCCGTAAATCGTTCGCTGCCAATCCTCGCCAATCGGCAGCGATGTCCTGCTCCCATTCAGACCAATGCCGCCATTCACCGGACCCTACCTGGTAAATCGTCGTGCCGACATCACCAATCACCCAATCGGGCAATGGCAGCCTATAGTCCCGGATAGCATCTTCAACCAATTCACGGTGCCTGCCGCTGACATAAGCCAAGTTCACCTGCGGATAAGCAACCAGGCGGGCAAAATAGTCCCTTGCACCGGGTGATTCAGGTTGTCTGCCGTTCGGCAACAGAGTTCGGTCGAGATCGGTGCAAATCAGGATTTGCTTCAGCATGGACTATACGCTCCGCTAGAAATTGAGAAAATCATAGTGTTCAACGGCTTCCAATATACCCCAGGCATACGGCCGCTCGGCGAAATAGACGTGTTCCGTATCGCCCAGTATCGACAATTCTTCGCGGTGGCGGTTGGCGACTACGACCCCGAGAGTATTGCCGCGCAGCATGTCTTCGTCTGCACCTGACCCTCCTGTAACCAAAATGCGCTCCAGTGGAATATTCCATTGCCGGGCTATATAACGCAAGGCGTGGCCTTTGGAAGCCCTGGCCGGGACGATGTCGAAAAACTGTCCGAACGAGAATGTCGGATTGGCGGATAATTCTTGCTGCCGCAGTAGAGTGAGGATTTCTTCCATCGGCGGTGCGGTACTGCTGTCGTAATGATAGGAAAGTTTAAACCGGCTTTGCTCGCTTTTGGCTTGTGGTGTCACGCCTGGCAGCCCGCCGATAATGCGCCGTAGCACTTGCGGCGTCCACAAATGATCGATATGGTAAGTCCAGGCGATGTCGGCGATCAGTTGCGGGGCGTAATAGATTTCAGTGCCGAGACTGGTAATTAAAATATCCGGCATCGGGATACGGTATTTTTTTAAAACCGCCAGTGCCGAATCCAGCCGCCGTCCGGTAGCGATGCCGAATAGAAATTTTTTACGTTTTTCGCGAATAAATTGAACGAATTGCTCCAGTCCTTCGGTATCGCCAAGCAGGGTATGATCGATAGAGGTAAAAATGGCATGCTTCCTGTATCGGCCGGTTTCGGCGACCGGCGGAGTTTTCGGGAGTTGCTCTGCGTGCTGTGGCAAGCTCTGGATTTTTCGCAAATAAGCTTGCGCATGAGCCTCCCAGGAATAATACCGGGCAACATTTTGTAAGCCATTTGTAGAAAACTCCTGCCAAAGTTCCGGATTTTCGAGGATGGTCAACAACGCCTCGGCAATCGCCGACTTATCCAGCGGGTCGACCAGCAAACCGTTACGGCAATTACCGATAATATCCACCGGACCGCCGTTTTCGGTCGCGACCAGCGGCAAGCCGCTGGCAGCCGCTTCCAGCAGCGTCAAGCCGAACGGTTCGGTCAGGGCCGGGTTGATGAAAACGCCTCGGGACGCCGCCGCAAGGCGATAAATGCCGGCAACTTCTTCTGATGCGTGATGTTTCGGTAGCGCGACCCGGCCGTAAAGATCATAATAATCAGTAACCAGCAACAATTCGGTCAATACTCCTTGCGGACCGTCGCTCATCTCTCTGATATCCTCGCGGTTGCCGGCGATGATCACCAGATTCGCCAACTCCTGCAAACGCGGCGATTCTCCGTAAGCTTCCAGAAGCCCAACAATATTTTTCCGTTCGTCGGCCCTGGATAGCGCCAATATCATCGGTTTATCAGATTCGTGTAAAAACTTCTCAAGGATATTTACAAAGGCAATGGCTTCGCCTTCAGAAGCGGGGGGATGAAACATTTCGAGATCGGTTCCCGGCGGCACAATTGCCATTTTTTCTGGCGTATAGCAATCGTAGAGCTCATATTGCTCTTCGATTTCATTGCGGGTACTGGTAATCACGACGTCGGCGTTAGTCAGCGTATCCTCTTCGGCGTCAATGCGGCGCGAAATATGATAGCGCTGCTCTATATCCTCCATCGTCAAACCCATGGCCAACAGTCTGCGGCGTTTATCGCGTCCGAGAGAATGGCCGGTATGGATCAACGGTAAACCCGTTCTATGTGAAAGGCGCACGCCTACATAGCCGGCGTCGGCATAGTGGCTGTGCAAAATATCCGGCAAGCGCGGTTGGCGGTGCAGCCAACTTAGCAAATTATCGGCAAAACTATCCAAATGGTCCCATAGTTCTTCTTTGCGGATATACCCTTCGGGACCCGCTTCGATGCGGACTATTTGGGCATTTTCTGACAGCGTTTCCAAGAGCTCGGCGTAATCAATATCAACTTCGCTGTCGAAAATCCGCCGCGTTACCAAATCCACGCGCTCGACATTTGGCTGCTTTGCCAGGGCTTTAGCCAATTCGACAACATATTGGGTTTGGCCGCCGGTATCAGCGTCACGTCCCAATTCCAGATTACAGCCGCGGATCAAACCGTGGACGCTGATTAATACGATGTACAGCGGTTCGGTTTTAGTGGTTTGAATCATTGCAGATAAACTCTCAATTTCCAGTGTATCTAGAATATGCGTTAACGATTGTCCAATTAGAAATCATTTACACCCAAGGACGAATACTATGGTTCTCACGACCCGTTTGCATTAATCACAGACACTAGATTTTCAGTTTCGGTATGGCGAACCCTATTCCCATGATGGTAACCGTCAAACAGGTTCGTGTTACAGCAGATTAGATTCTGCGAAAACAACGGAAACCAGAGAACAGTTAATTATAAGACTAAACAGATTAATGCTTGCTTAAAAGGCAGAGTTCATTCAAGTCTTTATCGCTGCAAAAACTTAAAAAGTGTTGTAGGGGCAGATTGACATGGCAATTCCGCCTAGTGTTTGCATATAATCGATGTAATGCAGATTTTTCTGCACAAACCTTCGACTCGCTGCAAACAGATAAATTTTTATCGCTTGGCTGCCACGAATTTGAGGATATGAAGAGTAATCAGAAAATATAGTGCTATTCCAGCAACTTGAAAAAACTTTTTGGAGCTCCGCATATCGGGCAAGACCAGTCCTCGGGAATATCCGCCCATCGGGTTCCTGGTGCAATACCGCTATCCGGATCTCCTTTTGCTTCATCATAAATGTGCTCGCATTCCAAACAGTGGTATTTTTTAAAATCTGACATTGTATGTTCCATAAATATGATAGTTAGTTGGATGAATCAAATACATTAATCAGCCAGCTTGACCACTCGCCCAAGAGCTGCCGATTCCAAGGCGGCAACTATAACTTGGCAATTGGCTTTCGCATCCTCCAGCGAAAGCGCTGGTGCTTTGCCGTTTAACACATAGTCACTGAAATGCTCTATTTCCAGAAGAAAGTGGTTATCCGCAGGTAAACGCTCTTCGCATTGCCGGCCATCTTCAGTCCACCATGAAATGACCGGAACATCTCCCGGCAGTTGCCAGACAGTATGACATTTAATGCCTCCTTTCGTGCCTGTAACTTCGTATTCACAGCGCCTGGCCCGCTCAAAGCTGAAATCGAAATGTGCGAATTTCCCTTCGCCGAAATCAATAATGCCGCTGTTCGTAATGTCAGCGCCACTCACGACATACCTGGACATAGCCGTCACCGCGACAGGCATCTGGTCGAAAAACATTCGCGCTGAATGAATTGCATAACAACCGATATCCCACATAGCGCCGCCGCCGCGTTCGACGCTTTCTGCCAAGCGATACATCCGCGCCGGCCGCATCATAAAAGAATAGCTGGCACGCACAGAGCGTACGTCACCTATCGTTCCCTGACGAATCAATTCCTGCACACGCGCGTGTTGCGGATGGAAGCGATACATAAAGCCTTCCATAACGGTGACATTATGTTGACGGGCAGCGGCTGCAATGGCTTCAACATCAGCGACAGTCAATGCCATCGGCTTCTCACACAGGACATGTTTGCCTCGTGCAATGGCTCGCAACGTCCATTCGGCATGTTCATGATTGGCAAGAGGCAGGTAGACGGCTTCAACTTCAGCATCGTCAAGCAACGCATCAAGATTGTCATAAGTTCGTACATGCTGTTGATGCGGAGCATACTGCGCCAGCGTTTGGGCGGCAGCGCCGGGGCGACGGCTGGCAATGGCGACCAGTTTTGCGTTCGGTGTTTCGGCAATTGCGGGTAGCAGGCGCTCATTGACGCGCGCCGCACCTAAAATTCCCCAGCGTAGTTTCGATTTGTTAGCCATAGGTATCAACTCTTTTGTTATTAACTAAAATCCCGATATATCAGTGACTCCGTCACATTGGGAGGATAAAGCACTCCATAAAGCTATTTAGATTCTGCTTGACTGGCTTAAACGAAGTTTTATTGCTGATTTCCGGAATAGCGCCCTTGCGTTGACACTAACCACCGTTCAACGTACTGAAACATAACCCCCTTGCCACACCGTTTTTGGATAAAACTATCTGCCAGAGCTGATTGCCTCGCGCCCGGAATGCACCGGCACACGATAATAAATAGTATTTCCACATCCGGAAAAAGCGCTCGTCATAATTATTCTTTATTGTCTCCCAATTTTCAGAAAAATTTTCAAACCAGCGCATAAGCGTCTTGTCGTAATCGGCGCCAAAGTTATGCCAGTCTTCCATAACAAACTTTCCCTCTGCTGCTTTTGCAATTTGTTTAATGGAAGGCAGCATACCCCGCGGAAATATGTATTTATCAATCCATGGATCGACACTTATTACAGATGCATTGTTCCCGATTGTATGTAATAAAAACAAGCCCTCATCCTTAAGATATCTTCGGGCAACCTTCATATACTGACTGTAGTTTTTATAGCCAACATGCTCAAACATTCCTATCGAAACAATATGGTCAAACGTCTCATTGAGATCCCGATAATCTGCAAAACGTATTTCTATAGGCAGGCCAGAAAACAACTCTCTGCACAGGACAATTTGTTCACTGGAGAGAGTTATGCCTACGCAAGATACATCGTATTTTTCAACTGCATATTTCAGAAAACTGCCCCAGCCGCAGCCGATATCAAGAATTCGTTGGCCGGGTTGCAGGTTCAGTTTTCTGCATATCAAATCAAACTTATGTTCTTGCGCCTGATCAAGTGTCTTTGCTTCTTTCCAATAACCGCAACTATAAGTCAACCGGGCATCAAGCATTGAGCGGTATAAATCATTGCCAATATCATAATGGTGCTTCACTTTATCTGAAACGAGATTTTTGCTTTGCCGGTTTATAAAATAAGACCAAAGTCCGTTCTTTATTGATTGAGGATCAAGCATCACCCGGCTTTTAACCTGCGCTGAGCAGAATTTATTGAATAGTTCATCAAGCCGGCTGGAATCCCACCATTCATCCATATACGCTTCACCCAATCCAAGCGTTCCTTGACTGAGTATTTTTTCATATAGATTCGAATTATAAACACAAATATCCGATGGCTTATCCCCATTAAAAATGATATCTGTTCCTTCCAGCAGTTTCTCGAGCTTTACCCGGAATTTGTTTTGTGTATTATCAATTATTTTATTCATTATTATTATTATTTACCTTGGAAGGCTGTCCTAGAATAGAAAATACAAAAAATTGACTGCAATATTCAATAATTTTACACCGAGTTACACCAATATAGGGTGTCGATAATTTTTAAAAGAGTAGTCGGACAGGCTTCCATACTAGCATGGCGATTAACTTTGCAAGTACTGGCTTAAGCAGGTGGTATTAAATCAATAACCACCCCCTTCGTTCGAGCGAAAGCTGCTTTACAGAAGATAAGATAATGTGAGTTATTCTTTTGGAATCGTAATCGTCAATACGCCATTATGAAAATCGGTTTTCATTTTAGACGCATTAGCTGGCCCACGTAGCATTAATCATCCGTGATTAATGCCGAATAAAAAGTCACAGGTAAGCTCGACTACTTGATTTCGATGGTTTTGCGCTTGCTTTTTTCTGTTTTTGGAATGGTCACTTTCAATATTCCATCTTTAAAAGAGGCTTTTGCATTTGCATCATCGACATTGGCAGGCAAAGACAATGTGCGCTGAAATTCACCGCGCGTTATTTCGCGGCGAAAATATTTGCCTTCTTCTTTTTTTTCTTCCTTAGTGGAAGTACGAATAGTAATAGTCTGATTGTTAATCGATACATCGAGATCTTCTTTTTTAACGCCAGGTAAAGCAGCCTGAACCTCTATTTCATTGGCATGATCGATAATATCAACTTTAGGAAATCCTTTTTCAAACCCGGTAGGGAAATTCCAATCCAATAGGCGAGGCCATCTGCGTGACAGAAAATCATCAAAAAAACTATCAAATTCATCAAATGAAAGTAAATTGCCAGCCGGTGCGCTGGGTATAACTTCTGTGCCTTTTTTTGTATCTTTTTCGTTATTTTTCACTGCCTTCTCCAGTATATAATTAAATCAATTATAAACATTTACATAAAACATCTGATGGAGGAAATTACGTTTAGCCGTCTTTTCTCCTCACTACGACAGATATTCCCGTTCCGCCTCAAGCCAGTCTTCAAGTTCGTGACCCGGTTCAAAGCCTCTACTTTCAGCTTTGTTATACGCAAGTTCGGCAATCTTCGCTTCACGATCCTGAAGACATATTGTATTGCCGGATTCTTCAGTATCTGAACTTACTTCCTCTTTAATTTTTTTAACGGTTGCAGCCATTTTACACCTCGCAATTACTAAAATATTTAGTTGGCTTTAAGCCTTTTGGATTTCACATGGCAAAAAAACAACTTCAGCTATTTGAACAGTAAACCAATAAATTAGATATTAGTACAAATACTTAGAAGGCTTTCCAAAACAATATTGTTGTGAGGGCTTATTGAATTGAAATTCCCTCCTAAAATTCATCAAGTCACAATCCAAACACTACAAATATAGACAATTTTTATTAGCAGCGTTGCCTGATTTAGTGCAAACTCTGTCAACATCTTCAGTTGATACTTACTGTAGCTTTCCGGTTTCATTTGTCCGGACCGCGTATTTCCTCACACAGGAACTTATCATGCCTACCCAACTTGAAATTCTACTCGACAAAATAAAAGCACTGGAAACGGAACTGATTGAAGAATTACAAAAACAACAGGAAGAATTTTCTTACGAGATCCGCAAACGACGGGTCATTTTTGAAAAAAACGTTATTATCCGACACAAGGAATACGCTAAAAGGGTATTGCGTTATATAAATGATGCCCCATTAAAACACATACTCAGCGCCCCTTTTATCTGGATGTGTATTTTCCCGGTATTACTGATGGATGTGGTCATCAGTCTGTATCAAGTTATCTGTTTTCCTCTGTACGGCATCCCCAAAGTAAAGCGGCAAGACTATATTGTCTTCGACAGGCAATACCTCGAATATCTGAATATAATAGAAAAAATTAACTGCGCCTACTGCAGTTACGTTAATGGGCTATTTGCTTATTTGCATGAAATAGCCGGACGCACCGAACAATTCTGGTGTCCCATTAAACATGCCAAACGCATTAAAAGCCTGCATAGCCGTTATCAGAAATTCTTCAGTTACGGAGATGCTGAAACCTATCGATCCCAAGTTGAAATTATCAGACGAAATTATAAAGATTTGGAATAAATTATGACGGCATAAGCTATCAGCCATTGCCAGATAGTTTCTTGTCGTCAATGGACTGTTCAAGTTTTATTTTAAAAAACAGATAAAGTTCTAGTTATACGATTTGAGTTGCCAACTCAAAATATCAATCCTGTTTCTGAGCACACAACCTGATTATTTTAGTTGTGTCCTATTATTTTCATTTGCGCGCGGAGACTTTCAAGCTCTTCCATTAAATCGAGCGCCAAAGCAATACCGGCCAGATTGACCCCCAAATCACGCTGTAGCCGGAACTCGTAAGTTGCATAAGATGCCAGCAAAGTACTTTATTGTGTTAAATTTCCAGTTTTTACATTCCCTTACAGTCTCCTAGGACGAATTGCCGCGTTAGCCTAAAGGCAAGCGTCAGGTAACGCGGGCACGCAACCTGTTCTGTCCGGTGATTGACTTGTTCCGCAGCCTTTAGCGCTGAGTTCACTATAGGTTTAATGATTTTGAATATTTTTTCCTTGACCTATTCAATACTGCCGAATGATAACTCTGGGCGGTGTTTGATAACTTTGCTGAGTATTTTGCATTAATCCGGCTTGATCCATGTAGTAGAAAATCCCGCCAGCCAGCAATAACACCGCTATTACGGCAAAACTGATTTTCCACCAACTGTAAGGCCGCTCACCTTGCACTTCGCCGGTTCGACCATTGATCACAAACCGGTAGGATTTGTTTTGA
>JBAQEN010000548.1:0-1814 GCA_049286765.1 Methylococcaceae bacterium | reverse complement strand
CATCCACCAACAAAGTAAACAGATGAAAAATATTTTTTGTTATGTCTAAGCCAATTACGCTATTGTTCATGTCGGACTCCTCATTACGCCGGTAAAAAAATCTCGGTGCTTTTATAGCTCCAGAGTGAGAGGAGTCCATATCATCAACCTGCCGTGCTACCGTGCTGACGGTTTTTAGATGTGATGATTGTTGGACAGGTGATACAATTGATAAACTTATATTATTCCCTAGAATTGAAATAATAGCTAAGGTAACAGGCTTGTCAGAATCAGATATTAAACAAATTTTAAAAAAATCGAGTGAGCAATGATTTTCAAAATGGTATTTACACAACTTTTTGCAGAATTAAAACAGTTACTCAATATGGCTTTAAATAAATGGGTCTGACCCCTTTTTGACCCTTTTTTCGCACTCTACGACAAGCTGTATCAGGCAGATATACTCCGTCATGCTTGGGTTATCTGTAATAATAAATCAAGCTCGCTAAACGAGGTGAATAATGAATACATACGAAAATGATTTTTATACGTGGACTCAACAACAAGCCGCATTGCTTAAATCAGGTAAATTTGCCGATCTGGATATTCAGAATTTAATCGAGGAAATAGAAACAATGGGCAGAAGCGAAAAACGAGAATTAGAGAGCCGGTTAACAATCTTGCTATTGCATCTTTTAAAATGGAAATATCAAGAAGTAAGACGCGGAAGAAGTTGGGAACTTACCATTGAAGAGCAAAGAATAAAATTCACTGAAACCCTGGAAGAAAACCCGGGATTAAAACCAACATTAAACGAAATTGTGAGAAAAGCTTACAGACTTGCAGTCATTCAAGCGTCAAAGGAAACAAAAATCAGTAAAAACATTTTTCCCGAATGTTGCCCTTGGAGCTTAGAGCAGATCTCAAACGATATTTTTTATCCGGATTAACAATAAGAGGAATGATTTGCGTACCCGCTAGTGGCGGAACAGTATTTGCGAGTTTATCAAGCAGCTGTTGCGACTATCAGCGCGGAAGGTTAGGCTGAATGTAATGAAGCCCAAAAAATAAGGCTTGGAGTAGAGTATATTTTGCGCTCCATCCCTACTTTCCTCATCAATATGGCTTTAAACAAATGTAAATAAATGGGTCTGACCCTGAGGTATCCCCACGAAATAATAAATAAAATCAATATATTAAACACATTTAAAAACAGACTACAGCATTATTACCCCTTTTATGCAAAGAGCTAATGCAATACTATCTATCTACTTTTTAAATACAAAATACAAAACATAAAGTTAAGTGTGACTATTTAGAATTTATTGAATCAAAAACTATTGTAACCCATTGATTATGAAATAAACTTTGTGGGGATACCTCAGGGTTTGGCCCCTTTGATTTGACTCCTTTTATCGTTTCAACTGACGGTTTTTAGATGTGATGATTGTTGGACAGGTGATACAATTAACCAACAAATATCATTACGGAGCGCGTTATGGCAACTTCATTGCTTCATGATCGGGATTTTTACGCTTGGACGCAGCAACAGGTTGATCTTCTTAAATCGGGTAATCTGGTTGATGTTGATTTTAAACATTTGATTGAGGAGATAGAGAGCATGGGAGCAAGTGAGCGGCGAGAATTGATCAATCGGCTTGCTGTCTTATTAGCACATCTCTTGAAGTGGCATTATCAGCCTTCCTTTCGTGGCCGAAGTTGGCAACTTACCATCAAAGAACAACGGCGTCAACTTCAAAGGCATCTAAAGGATAATCCTAGTTTGCATGCAACGCTGGAAGAGTTTATCTCTGATGCCTATGTGGATTCTGTTT
>JBAQEN010000547.1:0-13173 GCA_049286765.1 Methylococcaceae bacterium | reverse complement strand
GCGGAGCCGACGCGGACAACGGGCTCCGGCTCCGCGCAGCGAACGGCTTAAGCCAACGGTATTGAAGCTTGTACCCGGCTTCATATCGACGATGCAAACTTTGCATGAAACAGTTAAGCCTTTTGTTGCCCACCTGGATAAAGAATTAGGTGAAACTGAGCCGCATAACGATTTATACAACGAATGGGTCACGGCTATTCAACAAGTGACCGATGGCTGGTCAACGTTTTCTCAGGCAACGGCGGATTCCCGGAAACACTGGAGCCAACACCGATACAACACCGCCCGGGATTTACTACGATTTATCGAAACCGAGCAGATTATTGCCGGTTTGGCGGAGCAAAGCCGCGATTTGCTGAGAGACATCGATTTGAGCTACAAGCTCGCCACGCGCCTGATTGACCATTGCGAACAGGAACACAACGCCAGGGACAATGCGCTTTGGGATAGCGCCGCGATCAATGGCACGCGTAAAAACAGCCTCAGAAAAGCCGCCGATAACGCCCGAAAGCAGGCGGTTGAGCAACTGAAACAGGTGCGTTATTTCTACAAACAGTCCCACTGGTTATTGTCGCGTTTTCCCGAAGGCAAACTGGCGGATGTGGAAGGCCTGGTCAAACTGGTGGCCATCAAGGACATCGAAGCCGCCGACTGGAGTTTGACCCCAGGCCGTTATGTCGGAGTCGCGCCGGAAGAAGTGGATGAAGACTTCGATTTTGAAGAAACCCTACGCGACATCCATATCGAACTCAAAGGCCTGAACGAGGAAGCTGTTGAATTGGCAACACAGATTGCCCGGAATTTTGAGGAGCTGGGAATATAGCAAGAATGAGAAAAGATTGAACTCGTATCTTCTAAAGCGGATAATTTTGTAGAAATTTTCAACAACTCGGATAAATATTATGGCAACTGTTAATTTCAGCGTTCCTGATGATGTAAAAGAGGCTTTCAATCAAGCTTACAAGGGGCAAAACAAGAGTGCGGTGATTGCTGAACTTATGCGCGAAGCGGTAGAGCGCGCAGTCCGCAAAAAACAGCATCGTGAAGCGATAAGCAATATTTTGTTACGGCGTGCGAGTACAAAAGCAGTGAGTGAAGAGGAGTTTCGTGCAGCGCGTGAAGAGCTGCGTTCATGACGCGCTATGTGATTGATGCCAGTGTTGCCGTTAAATGGTTTGTTCCTTTTAAAGCGGAAGAAGACCAACTCAATGAAGCTCTGCAACTCCTCGATCTATTTTTAAACAGTGAGATTAGTTGTTATCAGCCGCCTCATTTTATCGCTGAAATGATTGCGGTGTTGACTCGGTTGTGTCCACAACAAACGGTTGCCAATGTGCATGATTTGCTGAATATGGATTTTCGCTATCTTGAAACGACTGAAGTGTATGCAACCGCTTGTGAGTTGTCCCTTAGCCTGAAACATCATACTTTCGATACACTTTACCATGCGGTTGCTTTGAATACGCCGGGGGCAACTTTGATAACGGCGGATGAGGTTTATTTTCGGAAAGCGCACAGCCTTGGGCAAATTGTACGGTTGCGGGATTATGCAAACTAGCGGGTTTGAGGACTTGGGGATATGAGTTGGGTTGAGAAATCAATCGATGAATTAGGTTTCATTTCACGGGGGAAATCTCGCCATAGACCGAGAGATGCAGCTCACTTATATGGAGGAGCTTATCCTTTTATCCAAACAGGTGATGTGAAATATGCAGGCTTGTATCTTACTGAATATTCTCAAACATACAGTGAAGCTGGGCTGGCACAGAGCAAGCTTTGGTCATCGGGTACGCTTTGTATAACTATTGCTGCCAATATTGCCGATACGTCAATTTTGGCAATTGATGCTTGTTTTCCAGATAGTGTTATCGGGTTTATTCCAGATTCAGAAAAGGCCGATGCCAGATTCATCAAGTATCTTTTTGATGCAAAATTAAAACATAGCTATAAGCAATTTACCCAAGGTGCAGCACAAGACAACCTTAGTCAAGGTAAGTTACTTTCACTAAAATTCTTTGTCCCAGAAGATGTCAAAGAGCAAAAAAGAATTGCTGACCATATAGCAATTTATGACGACCTCATCGAAAACAATCGTCGCCGGATTCAGCTTTTGGAAGAATCAGCGCGGCTGTTGTATCAGGAGTGGTTTATTCACCTGCGCTTCCCCGGTCATGAGCATGTCAAGATTGTTGATGGTGTGCCCGAGGAATGGAGCAAAAATAAGTTAGGCCAAATATTAACTCTTAACTATGGAAAGGCCCTGAAAGCTGATAACAGAATTTCAGGTCCATATCCTGTTTATGGCTCAAGTGGTATTGTTGGAAATCACGAGAAAGCCCTGGTTACAGGCCCCGGTATTATTGTAGGTCGCAAAGGTAACGTTGGTAGCGTCTATTGGTCTTCAAAAGACTTCTATCCAATTGATACGGTTTACTTCATCAATAATCAGGAAAGTAATCTCTATCTTTATTATGCATTACAGTACGTTCAATTTCTAAACACAGACGTTGCGGTCCCTGGACTCAACCGAGATTTGGCATATAGTCGTGAAATATTGACCCCAAATGATGCAATTTTAGAGGGTTTTCTCGCCGAAACTAAACCAATTCGCCAACAGATCGAAAAGCTGGAAGAGTTTAATAACAAGCTTACCGAAGCTCGTGACTTACTGCTTCCCCGCCTGATGAACGGAACAATCAGCGTATGAGCCAAAACTACCAGCCTCCTTACTGCATCACGGCCAATATCCTCAATTCCGTTGCCGAGATCAGCGAACTGCTGGGACGTTGGTCAGCCGGTTATCAGGGCGCGTTATCCCCGCAACTGCGGCGCGAAAACCGCATCCGCACCATCCAGGCATCCCTGGCGATTGAACACAACAGCCTGTCGCTGGAACAAGTCACCGCCATTCTGGAAGGCAAACCGGTGCTTGGCCTGCCTCGGGAAATTCAGGAAGTGCGCAATGCCTTTGCCGCTTACGAACAATTACCGCATTGGCAAGCCACCAACGGTGAGCATTTACTGGCGGCGCATGAATGCCTGATGCTGGGCTTGGTTGATAATGCCGGGCAGTGGCGTAGCGGTGGCGTGGGTATTTTTCGGGAACAGGAACTGGTACACATGGCGCCTCCTGCGGCACAAATCCACCGCCTGATGACTGATTTGCTGGGCTGGCTTTCCACCACCGACATTCACCCTCTGATTGCCAGTTGTGTATTCCATTATGAATTTGAGTTTATTCACCCGTTCAGCGACGGCAACGGTCGTCTGGGGCGTTTGTGGCAGACCTTGATCTTGAGCCAGTGGCGCGCGGAAATGGCGTATTTGCCGGTTGAAAGTATTATTCGCGAGCAGCAAAGCGAGTATTACCGGGTGCTGGGGGAGGCGGATCAAGCCAGTGATTGCACCGTGTTTATCGAATTTATGCTTAGGGCATTGGCGCAGGCGTTACGGACGGGGATTGAAGTGGCGTCACCGTCAATAGTGTCGGTAGAACTGTCGGTAAATGTGTCGGGAGAAATTCCGTTGGCGATTATCCAGGCCTTGCAGCAAAAACCCGAGCTGACCATACCAACACTAGCAGCACAGTTAGGCGTCAGTTCCCGCACCATTGAGCGCCATCTGCAAAAACTGCAACAGAAGGGCGTGTTAAAGCGCGTTGGCTCTACTAAAAGCGGGCATTGGCAAATTCAGTGAGGAATGTGAAGTTGGCGATCATGTCCAATGTGAGTTGTTTGCATTTACTATGATGGCAAATTTGCTACCATTATATGCATGATTATGGTCATCGATACCAATATTTTTGTGGGAGCTTGTATGGGAACAGGTGCTGCTTCCGAAGTGATCGCTTCCTGCTTGCGGAAAGTTCATACCCCGTTGATGGGGGCTACCCTATTTGCCGAATACTGTGATGTGATTAACCGTGAAGACCTATTCAAAGCGTGTCATTTGAACAAAGATGAGCGCGATGAGTTACTGGACATCTTTTTTGGCTTTTGCCGTTGGACAGATATTTATTTTGGCTGGCGACCTAACTTGAAAGATGAAGGCGATAACCATTTAATTGAATTAGCCGTTGCAGGCCATGCACAATGTATCGTGTCGAGAAATATTAAAGATTTAAAAAGCGGTGAATTGTTATTCCCTGACATTTCACTGATGACACCCGAAGAGCTTTTACAAGGAGAATCGATATGAGCGCGTTAACCCTGAGATTGCCTGATCAAAAACATCAACGCCTAAAAGAGCTAGCAAAAAGCAAAGGCATGAGCGTCAATCATTTGCTGGATGAAGTCACAACCCTTATTTTGGCTGAGTTTGATTTAAAAACGCAGTTTGAGATCCGCGCCCAACGTGGACAGGACAAAGCCGATCGTGGGTTGGAATTGCTAGCCAAAGCCAAGAATGGTATTTCTGAATAAACGACCTTAATGTATAACGAAGATACGCTGGTACAAACCATCACCGCTGATTATTTGCTTAATGAACTGAACTGGGATGAATCCATTTATGCGATGGATGAAGTCTTCGGCAGAGAGGGAACGCTAGGCCGCCGCCATGATGGCGAAGTGGTGCTCACCCGCTATCTAGGAGAGAAGCTGATGCAACTGAATCCCGGTTTGCCGCAGGAAGCTTATCAGGATGCGCTGCGGATCATTACTGAAGTCAGTTCAAGTTCGGTGCTGCTGGCGACCAATCGCGATAAAGACAGGCTGCATAAAAACGGTGTGGAGGTTAGTTTTCGGAACGGGAAAGGCGAGCGGGTGAAAAAACGCCTGCGGCTGTTTGATTTTGATAACCCGGAGAATAATCACTTTCTGGTGGTGCGCGAGTTCTGGATCAGGGGCGACCTGTACCGCCGCCGTGCCGATGTGGTTGGGTTTGTCAATGGCATTCCGCTGGTGTTCATGGAACTGAAAAACCTGCATAAGGACATCAAGGCCGCCTACGAACAGAATCTTGCCGATTATAAGGACACCGTGCCGCATTTGTTCCACCATAACGCCTTTATTATTCTGGCTAATGGCGTGGATGCCAAAATGGGCTCCATAACCAGTAAGTTTGAGCACTTTAACGACTGGAAGCGTTTGTATGAAGACAGCGCCGGTGTAGTTAATATGGAAACCTTGCTTAAAGGGACGTGCAGCAAAGCCAATCTGCTGGATATTTTTGAGAACTATATTCTGTTCGATGAAAGCGCCGGAAAGATGGTGAAAATTGTCGCCCGTAATCACCAGTTTTTGGGGGTCAATCGCGCCGTTGCAGCGGTCAAGGATCGCAAAGCCCGTTTGGGCAAACTGGGCGTGTTCTGGCATACCCAAGGGTCGGGCAAGTCGTATTCCATTGTGTTTTTTGCCCGTAAAATTCACCGCAAACTCGGCGGTAATTTCAGTTTTGTGGTGCTGACCGACCGCGACGATCTGGACACCCAGATTTACCTTACCTTTAGCGGCTGCGGTTTGGCAGATAATGACAAGGACCCGTGCCGTGCCGCAAACGGTGCTCACTTGCAGGCCTTGCTGGGCCAGCAAAAAGCTTATGTATTCTCGCTGATCCAGAAGTTTAACCAGAAAGTTGATCCGAATACCCCCTATACCGAACGCGATGATGTTATTGTCATTACCGATGAAGCGCACCGGACTCAATACGGCACCTTGTCTTTGAACATGCGTAATGCCTTGCCGAATGCCAGCTTTATCGGCTTTACCGGCACGCCCTTGTTTAAGGACGACGAGATTACCCGCAAGGTGTTCGGTGAATACATCTCTACCTATGATTTTCAACGGGCGGTAGAAGATAAGGCGACCGTGCCGCTTTATTATGATGCCCGGGGTGAAGCGTTGACGTTTGTAGATGATGACGGCGTTCAATTCAGCGTAGCCGACCCCAAAGGCTTGAATGAGAAGATAGCCGCCAAGCTGGAAGACCTGGAAATTGATGACATCGACGTGCAGCAGCGATTGGAGCGTGAGCTGAAAAGGGATTATCACGTCATCACCAGTAGCAACCGCCTGGGCCAGATTGCCGAAGACTTTGTTAAGCATTATGTGAATGGCTGGGAATCCGGCAAGGCCATGTTTGTCTGCATCGACAAAATAACCTGTGTGCGTATGCACAAGCTCATCGAATTTTACTGGCATCAGCATCTTCTTGAATTACAGAAAAACTTGGCTAAAGCCACCGACGAGCAGGATGAAGTATGGCGCAGGCTGCAGATTACCTGGATGCAAGAAACGCAGATCGCCGTTGTCGTCAGCGAAGAGCAGGGCGAAATGGATAAGTTTAAAAAATGGGACTTGGATATTACCCCGCACCGCCGCCTGATGAAGGAAGGCTATTTGCTGGAAGATGGCAAACGCCTGGATATGGAGTCGGCGTTCAAGAAACCGGAGCATCCGTTTCGGGTGGCGATTGTCTGTGCCATGTGGCTGACAGGTTTTGACGTGCCCACACTGGCAACGCTTTACCTCGACAAACCGCTTAAAGCCCATACGCTGATGCAGGCCATTGCCCGCGCCAACCGCGTGGCGGAAGGCAAAAATAACGGCTTGATAGTCGACTATTGCGGCATTTTGAAGAATCTGCGCAAGGCACTGGCGACATTTGCGGGACGGGGTGACAGCGGACATGGTGCTGAAGAAGGTGAACAGGACCCGACCAAGCCCAAGGAAGAATTATTGACTGACTTAACTGAATCGATTGCGCTGGTGCGTGAATTTCTGCATCAACAGGGCTTTAATTTGAATGACATCTCTGAAAAACAAGGCTTTGCCCGCAACAAAGCTATTGATGAAGCCAAAGAAGCGGTGAATGAAAATGACCAGACCCGCAAACGCTTTGAGGTGATGGCGCGTGAGGTATTCAAGAAGTTCAAAGCCTGTATCAATGTACCGGGCGTGAATGCCCAACGTGATGGGCGCGATGCCATCGACATCATTTATAAGCGCTTGCAGGCAGACCGGGAAAAGGCTGACATCACCGATATTCTCCGGCAGTTACACGGTATTGTTGACGAGACCATCCATACTCAGCCGGGTGTCCGCGATAAAAGCCCAATAGAGAGTAAAGCTTACGACATCAGCAAAATAGACTTCGAGCGTCTGCGCAAAGAGTTTGCGGCATCGGCATCCCAGCGCACCACCGTGCAAAGCCTGAAAGAGGCCGTGGAAAGCAAGCTCAATAAACTGCTGATGCAAAACCCGCTGCGTACCGACTATCAGGATCACTACGAACAACTGGTCAAAGAATACAACCAGGAAAAAGACCGCATCACTATCGAACAGACCTTTGAAGCCTTGATTAAGCTGGTTGATGAACTGGATAAAGAAGAAAGCCGCGCCGTGCGCGAGAATTTAACCGAAGAAACCCTGGCGCTGTTTGATCTTCTCAGAAAGCCCGAACTGAGCAAAAGGGAAACCGGCAGGATTAAAAAGGTTGCGGTTCAGCTACTGGAAACCCTGAAAGCCGAGAGCCTGAAAATCGCCAACTGGCGTGACAAGGAAGCCGCCCGCGATGCAGTGAAGCAGCAAATATTTGATTTCCTGTACGGAGACAAAACCGGCCTACCGGTAGATGATTACAACGACGAAGATATTCAGACACTGACGGAAAACGTCTATTGGCATGTGTATCGGGCCTATCCTACCGTGCCGTCGCCGATCTATGTTTGATCTGGTGAAAGCAGATGCTAACAGTAATAAACTATCGCTCGATTTGACAAATTTTGCGACTGAACCATTTACGATCGAATGATTTCACCAAACAGAGCCGCGAGCAATGCAGCCTTTTTGTTTGTCTGAGTTCTGTTTTCTCAAGCAGCCCCGTCGTGTATTATGTAAATACATAAAAGTGTCTGCCAAGGCTTATGGCAAATAGCGCAGCCTATCAAAGTAAAAACTATAAAAAAATGCTTATATCATCATTCAACATTCCTGTACGGAATACATTACATAAAGGTAAAACACCGTCATGCTAGATCCCCGATTATTTAGAACTGATCTTGATTTTGTTAAGGAACAATTAAACAGACGTTCATTTGATTTTAATCCTGAGTCTTATGCCGAACTGGAAGCCAGACGCAAAGAGGTGCAGGTTAAAACCCAGGAACTGCAAAATGAACGTAACAGCCGTTCAAAAGCCATTGGGCAGGCAAAAGCCAAAGGTGAAGATGTGCAGCCGCTGTTGAATCAGGTTCAGCACTTGGGCGACGAACTTAAAGCGGCTGAAACTGCATTGGCCGGCATTCAGGCGGAAATGGAAACGTTGATGGAGGGTATTCCCAATATTCTCGATGAATCTGTGCCCGACGGTCAAAATGAAGAATTTAACCTTGAGATTAGCCGTTGGGGCGATGTGCCGCACTTCGACTTTGAGCCCAGAGATCACGTTGATTTGGGTGCAAAACTGAAAGGAATTGATTTTGAGCTGGGCGCTAAAATTGCCAGTAGCCGGTTTGTAGTCTTGAATGGCCCGTTGGCAAGATTGCAAAGGGCGATCATTCAGCTCATGCTGGATACGCATACGGCTGAGCACGGCTATAGCGAAACTTATGTGCCTTATTTGGCCAATGCGGACAGCTTGCGAGGTACCGGACAACTGCCAAAATTTGCGGCTGATCTGTTTAAAGCCAATGATGATCCGGCTTTATATCTGATTCCGACAGCGGAAGTGCCGGTCACGAATATTGTCAGGGATGCGATTGTTGATGCTAAGGAATTACCGCTTAAATTCGTCTGTCACAGTCCGTGTTTTCGCAGCGAAGCGGGCGCTTATGGACGTGACGTGCGCGGCATGATCCGCCAGCATCAATTTGAAAAGGTCGAGCTTGTGCAAATTGTAAAGCCGGAAGATTCAGCTAAAGCGCATGAAGAGCTGACCAGCCATGCGGAAAACATTTTGAAAAAATTAAACCTGCCTTACCGCAAGATGTTGTTATGCGCCGGCGATACCGGTTTTTCATCAGCCAAAACCTACGATCTTGAAGTGTGGCTGCCGGGGCAGGGCGCTTATCGGGAAATATCGTCTTGCAGTAATTTCAAGGATTTTCAGGCGCGGCGTTTGCAAGCTCGCTGGCGTAATCCGGAAACCGGCAAACCTGAACTGGTGCATACCTTGAATGGGTCGGGTTTGGCGGCGGGTAGAACCCTGATCGCGGTCATGGAAAATTATCAGGATGCGCAAGGGCGTATTCACATTCCTGACGCATTGCTGCCTTATATGGGTGGATTGGACGTTATCGAGTAATTGGAATAATTCTCTTGCAGGACTGATCAGTCGATCACTTTTCTTTCAATAAAAAAGGGAGGGTTATTACTAACTCTCCCTTTTTTGTGTGGTAACTCTTATATTTTCAAGAGTTACCAGTCTGGCAACCTTATTAAGGATTTAGAGGTAGTTGAGCTTCACCCTCAACTTGCAATTGTACACGGCGGTTATTGGCGCGCCCTTCCTCGGTATCATTAGTGTCTATGGGTTGAGTCCAGCCATATCCATGAGTAGTCAAATTGGTTGATTGAGATCTATCAACCAGATAATTTTTGACTGCGATTGCGCGGCGCTCAGATAACGCCATGTTATGCTTGAATCCGCCTGTTTTACTGGTGTGGCCTTGTATTTCAATTTTCAACTCCGGATGCTCTGAAATAGCTTTAGCCGTATTGTCAAGGTTTCCAAAGTATTCCGGTTTAATAATGTCTTTATCATTGTCGAATTTTACGTCAACGATCCAGCAGCCCAGTATGCTGACTTTGGCGCCGGGTAACGTGCTGGGACATTTATCAATGCAATCGTTAACGCCATCCTTATCTCCATCAAGAGTCGAGCAGTCAGCGACTGGTGTGCCGGGTTTCAGGAAAACGCTTTTTACAAAACTAGCCATATGTTCCGGGCCTGAAATGCTGTCAGCCGTTGTGCTAAATCCACAGCCGGCAATATTAGAGAGTTGATTTAAGACGGTTTGGCCGTATTTTTCTTCTTCGTTACCAACCCAAACAGTATAGACGCATAGTCTGTCGCCATATCGTTGTTTCAAAGCTTGCATCTCGGTCACACCGTTTGAGTCCAGATCATGGCCGTCACTGAGAATTAAAACAGCGATGTTGCCGGATGTTGCAGATAAATCATTACTTGTTCCTTCAATCCCGCTTTGTATGGGTGAGCCGCCGCTGGCACAAGTCAGCGAATCTATGCCGCTGCCAAAACTTGATTTTGAGTAGCTGGCAGGAGCTTGAATAAGCTTGGTGAACTCCCATGACAAGCAGTTGCCAAAGCCAAAGTTGCGGATACTTGAGGTCAATTTCAAGTCTGGAATAGTTTGGTTGATTCTGTTCAGGATTTCTTTTTCAACCGAAAATTTTGTTGGATCAGGCTGACCAGGGTAGCCGACGCCAAAATATTCCTCGGTCATTGAGGATGAGGAATCATTAATAACAAAGAAATTATCTGCTTTTTGGACATATTGACCGGAGGAAAGTAAACCATTCAAATCCTGAGCATGAAAACTTTCAAAAGTACTTGTTGGTTGTGAGGCACAGCCCGATAAAAGCAGGGCTGCAATGGATGCTACAGTTATTAGTATTTTATGCATTGAAAAATCCCCTTATTGTTATTAAGAAACCGATCAAGACAAGGCAAAGGCTCTGCGCTATCAATGAATCAGTCTGGATTCTAGCATTGTCTTAATTCAATTGGAATAGCGTATTTTCTATAACGGCCCGAATAAGTTATAAGGTTGTTTTATCAAGCCGAAATTTTCCTAATTAATAACAAATCAAATTGCAGTAGCGACTGGTAACAAGTTTTATTGAAAGGGTTTGCGTATAATGTGTCAAACCCATTAATCTTGAGATACGTATGGAGTCACTTTGATGTTTAAATTAATTAGATTATTTATTTTCGCTTGGCTGTTTTTGCAGGGTGTTATTGGTGTACACGCGGAAGAACCCTCGGCGCAGGCGGTTATTCAGCAATCTGCCGAGCAAGGCGATGCCAAGGCGCAAGCCAAACTTGGGGCTATGTATCTATTGGGAAGTGGTGTTGAAAAGGATGAACAACAAGCGGCTGAGTGGATATTGAAAGCAGCCAATCAAGGGCATGTTGAAGCCCAGGTAATCATCGCTGCGATGTATGACCGAGGCATGGGTGTAAAAAACGATGTTAAAATGGCTACCCAGTGGTACGAAAAAGCCGCCGCCCAAGGCAATAGCGCTTCTATGGCTATCTTGGGAAAAAATGCCGTTGCCAAGGGTAGTGTCGCATTTAGCTATCAAGCCATGCGTTTAAGCGCCGCCAAACAAATTCCAACAGAATACGCTAGAAAAATTTTATTAACCAAATAATGCCATAATGACTATTACTACACGTTTTGCTCCAAGTCCAACGGGTTATCTGCATGTTGGCGGTGCGCGTACTGCCTTGTTTTCCTGGCTTTATGCGCGTAAACATGGCGGAAAATTTATTTTACGGATTGAAGATACCGACCTGGAACGCTCAACCCAGGAATCGGTTAATGCCATTCTTGAAGGGATGACTTGGCTGGGCCTGGATTATGATGCAGGACCCTTTTATCAAACCCATCACTTCGATCGCTATAAAGAAATTATCCAGCAGTTATTGGCTCAGGGCGATGCCTATTATTGTTATTGCAGCAAGGATGAGCTTGAGCAATTGCGTACCGAGCAAATGGCCAATAAAGAAAAGCCGCGCTATAACGGTAAATGCAGAGATTCTGCCGAGTTGCAACAAGAAAGAGAACGGGTTATACGCTTTAAAAACCCGGTTGATGGTGCAGTAACTATCCCTGATCTGGTTAAAGGGGACATTGTTGTCGCTAACAAAGAACTGGATGATTTGATTATCGCCAGAGCCGATGGCACGCCAACCTACAATTTAACCGTTGTTGTTGATGATATGGACATGGAAGTCACCCATGTTATCCGGGGTGACGATCATATCAATAACACCCCCAGGCAGATAAATATTCTTAAAGCTCTGGGTGCTGAACTGCCGAAATATGCTCATTTGCCGATGATATTAGGGCCTGACGGCGCACGTTTATCAAAACGTCACGGCGCAGTGAGTGTGATGCAATTTCGTGACGATGGTTATTTGCCGGAAGCATTACTGAATTATCTGGTGCGTCTGGGCTGGTCTCACGGCGATCAGGAAATCTTTTCTATTGACGAGATGGTTGAGTATTTCGAATTGGAGGATGTCAATGTATCGGCATCGGCTTTTAATATGGAAAAGCTATTATGGTTAAACCATCAATATATCATGAACAGCGACCCTGCCCATGTGGCGCGTCATTTAAGCTGGCATATCGGGCAGTTGGGCATTGATCCGGCTGACGGGCCTGACTTGATTGATGTTGTAAAAGCGCAAAGAGAACGCAGTAAAACCCTGGTCGAAATGGCGGCTGCCAGCGTTTACTTCTATAAAGAGTTTGATTCCTATGATGAAAAAGCCGTTAAAAAGAATTTCACCCCGGGGTCGGATCATGTTTTAGCGCGTTTACACGATGAAATGGTCGCGGTGACCGATTGGAAGGGTGAGACAGTGCATCAAATTGTGGTGAATCTTGCTGAATCATTGGGGCTCAATCTGGGTAAAGTGGCCCAGCCCTTGCGGGTTGCTGTTTGTGGGTCGGCAGTTTCACCCGCAATTGATGTTACCTTGTCATTGCTTGGGCAAGAAAAAACTTTGGCGAGAATAACAAAAGCCATAAATTATATAAGAAGTTTAAATTAGTGTTGGACATGACGTCTAATTGCTGTAAAATGCCCGTTCTTTACTGAGGGGCCATAGCTCAATTGGGAGAGCGCAACACTGGCAGTGTTGAGGTCAGCGGTTCGATCCCGCTTGGCTCCACCAAAAAAGCAAAAGTTGACTAAAGTTTTAGTCCCCATCGTCTAGCGGCCTAGGACACTGCCCTTTCACGGCGGTAACAGGGGTTCGAACCCCCTTGGGGACGCCATTTTTACAATGGCGCCTGATTTTCAGATTTTTATGCCCGGCATAAGTAATCAAGTGATCTTAAGTATTAATTAGTCTAATCCAGTTATGGATTTACACTACTGGCCAGACTAAACAAGTTTTAGTCCCCATCGTCTAGCGGCCTAGGACACTGCCCTTTCACGGCGGTAACAGGGGTTCGAACCCCCTTGGGGACGCCAT
>JBAQEN010000546.1:0-2844 GCA_049286765.1 Methylococcaceae bacterium | reverse complement strand
GTATTAAAGATATGGCTGGGCTGCTTAAACCTTACGAGGCCTTTGAACTGGTCAGCCAGTTGAAAAAAAGCACCCGGATTCCTATCCATTTGCATAGTCATGCTACGACTGGTTTAAGTGTGGCCAGCATAATCAAAGCCGCCGAAGCGGGCATCGATAATGTCGATACTGCCATTTCAACGTTGAGCATGACTTATAGTCACAGCGCTACCGAAACCATTGTTGCCAGCCTTGAAGGCACTGCGCGAGATACGGGCCTGGATTTGATAAAACTGGAAGAAATCGCCCATTACTTTAGAGACATACGCAAAAAATATGCTCAGTTTGAAGGCAGCTTGAAAGGCGTTGACAGCCGTATTTTAATCGCTCAAGTCCCTGGAGGCATGTTAACCAACATGGAGAGCCAATTAAAAGAACAGGGTGCGGCTGACAAATTCGACGAAGTTATGCACGAAATTCCGCGTGTACGCGAAGATTTGGGCTTTATTCCACTGGTGACACCCACTTCACAAATCGTGGGTACGCAAGCGGTTATCAATGTCATCAGCGGCGAACGCTATAAAACCATTACCAAAGAAACAGCGGGGGTTTTGAAAGGAGAATACGGAGCAACCCCTGCACCCGTAAATAAACAACTGCAAGACAGAGTGTTGGAAGGCGCGCAACCTATTACCTGTCGTCCAGCTGATTTAATAGAGCCGGAAATGGACAAGTTGATTGCCGAAGTCAAGGAAAAAGCCAAAGCCGAAGGCGTAAAACTCGCTGACAATATCGAAGAAGATGCGTTAATTAACGGCATGTTTGCTCAGGTCGGCTGGAAATTTCTGGCCAACCGTGGCAATCCTGTGGCATTTGAACCCACGCCTGATATTGAAATCCTTGCAACAACTATTGTGCCCAACACAACGCCTGCCACTGAAACCTACACCGTCAATGTGGATGGCAGGAACTTTAATGTTGCCATTGGTCCTGGCGGTAAAGCGCTGACTATTGAGCATGCTGCTGCTGAAATATCTCATTTGCCCCCTCTACACGGTAGTGGTGCTGTGATCTACGCACCAATGGCAGGCAATATACTGAAAATCCGTGTCGATGTTGGCAGTACCGTTGCCGAAGGTGAGATTGTCGTTATTATGGAAGCGATGAAAATGGAAACTGAAGTGCGGTCTAAATTTGCCGGTACCGTTAGTGCTGTTCATATCAAGGAAGGCAGTGCAGTTGCCGGTGGCAATGCTTTGATTTCTTTGTAACAACGCAATCAATCAAGAGACATTCTATGGAAAATTTGCTTTCACTCTGGCAAAGCACTGGCATCTACAATTTTACTGGCAGTCAGGCTTTCATGATGCTGGTTGGCTTTTTGTTACTGTTTCTTGCTATTAAAAAAGGCTTTGAACCCTTGTTATTGTTGCCGATAGGCTTTGGCGCTATCCTCAGCAATATTCCAGTTGCAGGTATTGCCGAAGAAGGCGGTCTGTTATATTACCTTTATTTCGGTATTAAAGCCGGAATTTTCCCGTTGCTTATTTTTATGGGTGTCGGTGCAATGACTGATTTTGGTCCCATGCTGGCTAACCCTAAAACCTTGTTATTAGGCGCAGCTGCACAGTTTGGTATCTTTGCCTCATTGCTAGGTGCGCTGGCTCTCAACATCGTACCCGGACTTGAATTCAGTTTAAAAGATGCCGCTGCGATTGGTATTATTGGGGGCGCCGATGGTCCTACAGCAATTTATGTGGCATCAAAACTGGCTCCTGATTTGCTGGGAGCAATTGCTGTGGCGGCCTACTCTTATATGGCTTTGGTGCCTTTAATTCAGCCGCCGATCATGCGTGCATTAACGACAGAAGATGAACGCAAAATTGAAATGCAGCAAATGCGCGCCGTCAGCAAAACTGAAAAAATTGTTTTTCCCTTGATGCTGCTGGTTCTTTCTATCTTGTTATTACCTTCTGCTACACCCCTGATCGGCATGTTTGCGTTAGGTAATCTGATGAATGCCTGCGGTGTTGTTGAGCGCTTGAGTCAATCCGCACAAAACGAACTCATCAATATCGTCACCATTTTCTTAGGCTTGGCTGTAGGGTCAAAACTGAGCGCTGAGGCTTTTTTGCAAATGGAAACACTGGGTATCCTGGCGCTGGGTGCGATTGCTTTTGCTATTGGCACAGCCGCCGGCGTTATTATGGCAAAAATCATGAACAGGTTTAGTTCCACACCGATTAATCCATTGATTGGCGCTGCGGGTGTGTCAGCAGTGCCGATGGCTGCCCGGGTTGCCAATAAAGTAGGACTGGAAAGCAATCCGCATAATTTCTTGTTGATGCATGCAATGGGGCCTAATGTCGCCGGTGTAATTGGCTCTGCGGTTGCAGCCGGAGTATTGTTGAGCTTGGTTAAATAAGCCCAGAATAATATTGCCCATATTTGAATAGTTTTTACTCTCTTCCCCTCTACAAGCTGTTAAGTCAAACAGTATAATTATCAGTCTTAATGTGGGAGCGACATTAGTTGGCTGCCTACATCTCTGGTAGCTAAAGACGCCAACACACGGGTTATTGCAAATACGCAGCTTTAATCACGCACAAAAACCCGCTTTGTGAAACTACATCAAAATAATCTGGTATCATTGCGCCCCAGTTTTATTCACTTCATACCATCAGAGGCAATACATGTCAGAATTTAATAACATATCCATCGTCAAAAAAGCGAATGTCTATTTCGGTGGCAATGTCAGTAGCCGCACAATTCGTTTTGCGGACGGTTCTTTAAAAACGCTGGGCTTCATGTTGCCAGGTGAATATACATTCAACACGGCTGATAAAGAATTAATGGAAATCATTG
>JBAQEN010000545.1:0-5579 GCA_049286765.1 Methylococcaceae bacterium | reverse complement strand
TATCTAATGTTGGATGCATGGATAACCTTACGGAAAGTTAAGTTGATTCGTCCAGAAGTTACGTTTTTATCGATTGGAACGCTATGTAGCCAATGGTGTTGAAAATCCGGTTGCATAATCAGTAAGGCGCCGCTGCGCAATAATACCCGGCCATGTTCCAGAGATTTTTTATGTCTGAACTCAAACAGCCGCTCTGCGCCAAGCGTTAATGAGGCAATAAAGGGATATTCCCCGAGTTCCGGCTCATTATCCGCGTGCCAACCGACATAATCGTCACCGTTTCGATACCAATTAACCAATACCGAATTAAAAGAGAAATTTAGGAACGACTCGATTTTGATTCTAATATCGGATAACAAAGGCGTCCATGATCGGGTTTCCAACAAGTTGTTGCTATAGCTGTAACGAATCCCCGGATCAGCGTGCCAGGTCTGTAACCGGGGCAAGATAAATTGGCGACCGGCGACAGTATATCGATTATCAGGCCACAGTTGCTCATGCAGCAAACGCCGGTAGATTCGTTCGCAATCAGCGGCATGGTAAAATTTTTCAATTACTTGAAGTTCGCTGGGCAGCATCAACCAAGGCCATTAATTACGCTGGAGTCTGTATTTTAATGTGCGCTGCCAGCGCACTGTCCATCGTCGTCACATGCAGTCTGAACCAATCGGGGAGCCGTTCCCTGACAAACGAACGGCCGAATGCAATCATTCCTTTATCAACGCGTGTCTTAAATTGCCTGAATTCGCCGAGAACCCGTTGATGTTCGCCTTTGTGTTCGGTTTCCGCCGGAAAAGCGAATTGTTTCATCAACTGATTTTCCCGATCAAAATGCACTTCGGTATGTTCATACAAGTGCTGAAACAAGACCGGAAAGTCAGCATTGCTGGCTGAATCCAGCTCGTTTAACAGGCTGATAAATTCCTCATGATCGTTATCAATCAGATCATAGCCGACAGTCAGTACGCCGGATTTTTCAATCAATGCCATTATATTTGCCTCACCCTTTACAAATCAAAAATCATGTAGCAGTGCTACATACGTTATGAGTTAAATTCAGTTAATCCAAACGATAGCCTTCTTCAATCAAGACTCGCCTTACCGCCGGACGTGTTAGCATCAATCGATAGTGTTTCAGGCAATTGTCCGGCATCGAAATCCCGATTTTGTCGGCCCAGAATTCGACATAAAACAAAGCCGCATCGGCGATGGTGAAAGCGCCCATAACATACCCTTGAAGCGGCAATCCGTCGTTGATAATAGAAAATCCTCGTTTAACGATCTCCATTCCTTGTGCTTTCACGGACTCAAAATAAGTTTCGTTGAATGCGAACCTGTCAGTTGTAAAAATTCTGGCAAAGCCCTGTCCATGAAGGGTGCCGACTACGTAATCCATCAGTTCAATGACGCGCGCATCGCTGTCCGGGTCGCCGGGCAACAGTTTAGCTTTAGGGTAGCTGCGCGCCAGCCAATAGGCAATTGCTTGAAATTCGGTCAATGGGGTGCCGTCGTTGCGTATTAGCACCGGGATGGTGGCTTTAGGGTTCAGCGCAAGATAGTCCGGTGTATTTTGAGTCCCGGCCAATAGATTAACCAGATGCGCTTCAAGCACCAGTTCGAGTTCTTCCAATAAAATATGGATGCCTGTAGAGCAGGAGCCAGGTGTTAAATAAAATTTCATCATCATTTACTGTAGATTGTGAGAGGACTGGGTTACCGGCATTCCAGAAAATAAGCATTAACATTTAAGGCGAAGTTTTGCCAAAGCGCTGCAATAGCATGCCGCACTTCATTAACATAAGTCTTGTCCGGTTTATGCTCGCCTGGAAAATTGGATAACGCGCAGGAGGTGCGATGTTTATCCACAACAAACAGTAAAAAGTCGTCGACGAAACCATCGAAAGCCGTCAGCGCTTGTTTGGTCAAATCCGATAAGCCACGATTGACGGGTGTCGCGGAGCTATCGAACGGCAGCGTCTTCAAATAGGCTAGCGCCTCATCATAAGCCTGTTCCAGAACGGACACTGCATTGCGTTGAAAGCAGCCATCCCATTGCTGCCGGGAAAGATCTTGAGCGAGAAGCTGTTCGTAGTGTTTTTTTAATACCGCCTTTCGTTCGGCAATATACCGATTGAATTGAGCAATACTGTCGGCGTTTTTCTGTTCATTCGTCATCATTATGAAAGCCCTTATTTTAAAGTGTCAGTGCTGTAAAAACCCGGTCGCTTGCTTCCAGTGCGCCTTCGAGATAGCCGCCATGCGCCTGCGCGGTTTCTGTTCCGCAAAAGTAAAGCTTGTCTTGCCAGTGATCCAGTAGCAGCGGGCGCTGTCCGTAGTCCGGGTGGCGGGTCAGTGGTATGCAATCTTGTTGAGCCGCAGTAAACGGTTCCAGGCTCCAATCCTGGACGATGACCTGGAGCGGATTGGCTGCTTCCGAGCCAAATAGATTCATCATTTGCTGCACGATTAAGGCTTCAAGATTGTCCCGGTAATGGTTTCTCATAGCGGCGGCCAATCCGAAAAAACCAAACAAGGCCGCTAATTCACCGTGCTGGGAACAGGCATCGTAAATTTCAGACAACACCGCGCCTTGGTAGGGTAGCAAGGCATTTCCCGAATATCCATGACGGCGCCAAAACGCTTCGGGATACACCAGCATGGCTTTGGCATGCCCCGCCATCCAGGTTGGTGTGTCTTGCATAAGCCTACGAAATTTCGGAGCTAGTTCCGGTTCGAAGATGACGCTGCCAGCCAGTAACCGGGGTGGCGCGGCCAATACGACCTGTTTTGCCTGATAATGCGCATGACCATCGCCGGTTTTAAATTCGAGATCGACGCAAGTCCCTTGGTCAGTTAATTTCAGCAAGCAATGTTGCAGATACACAACCGAGTCTGGGAGCTTTTGCAACAATCCGGCTATCAATTGTCGGCAACCGCCTTTAATGCGACGCGCTGCGTCGTGTGTTTCGGTATCGATAAACATAACCGGCGCCGTACCAGCGCCAATTTGATAAAGACTATGGCCGCTATCCCATTGTCGAAAAAATTCCAATCCCAAGCGTTCTACTAACGCCGAGATGCGCGGCTGATGTCCGGGCCATAACCATGTTGGTCCCAGATCGACTTCAAAAGCGGATGCCATTGGCGCCGATGTTATCGAACGGGAGAGAATTCTGCCGCCGCACCGGTTACGCGCTTCGAATACGGCGAAGCTGCTCTTGCTTTCAAGCAGGCGATCGGCCAAGGACAAGCCAGAAAGTCCTGAGCCGATAATCGCAATATCCAGCATGCGACTCAGACCTCTGCAGAATAGGCTCTGAGCCGGTAAATACCGATGATTCCACTGTGCTGATCAAAGCCGAGATCAATGGTGTGTTGCGAATGCTCCGTCAAAGCCGGCTCCAGGAATATCATGCGGTAGCGGTAGACAAAAACCACCACAAACCGGGAAACCTGATTGTGTCGAACAGGTAATGCAGAGTGGAAAGTATATTCATGGTTTGGAAGTTGTTGCTATGCGCCTTTTTGGTTGTCGTATTGTGATATTCAATATAAGGCAAAAATTAGGCCAACTTACAATAGCCGGGTTTAGGATAGTTGAAAATTATTATTGTCAACTGATGTTGAAAGAAGTATAAATTATCCGGACCTAGATAATAAGTTATTAGGACTGGCCATCAATCGCAGTACGAACCATTAGCTGTGATCGGACATCGCAATAAGCCAAAGTGCTCCTCCGAAAACACAGTCAAGTTCATAATGAGGTAGATCATGAGACAAATACCAGCCCCAGATGCCATTTTTGGGAGACAGGGGATCACACAGGAAGATAAGGATTACCAAGGTTCTCGTTTCAGCGACGTTAAAGCGGCAATATTCGCTAATCCTTATCAGAAAGTTTGGGGTGATCCTAATGAACCTCCGCTTCCATATTACAAAGTCACCAATAAGAGTGTCTATGCCGGCACATTACCGGGCGGGCTACCACCACAATTCAAACTTGCCTCTATCAGAGCACTAGATTCCGCAGCTGATCTACGTTGGGGAGAAGATGGAAAAGGCTTTCGAAGATTAGTGCGACCCAACGGGGTATGCGTCACAGGCGAATGGGAAATCACCGAGGACAATTCCTACTCCGGCTATTTCAAAAAAGGTAGTCAAGGCTTAGTGATTGCCCGAATCAGTACAGGCATATCCATTACGCTGCGTGGAATAAGGCGCTCGTATGGGATCGCCCTTAAGCTTTATCCCACTATGCACGCAAGCCATGAAAATTTGTTACAAACAGCCAACGTTTTTCTCGCGGATGACTTAGGCGGTACGACAGCGCCGCATATCACCGGGCTAGAGATTACCAACGCTCCGAATGTAACTGGTTTTAATCGAGGCAATGAAATTCCTGTTTTACTTAAAGAGGGGCTGATATTCGAACTCGTTGATCGCATGGCTTCTATCCGTCAAGTCTACCCCATTGCCGAATTGGGAAAAGCCTTGGATGCAGAGACCCATTCACCGGAATATATGCGCTTGAAAGTATCTTCCGGGCATCCGGTGATCAACGAGGAAGATGTACGAAACGAAGTCCTGGCCCATATCTTCGACAAGGGTAATCCCAAGCCCCTACGTACACTCAGCTTTGATATATCCGTATCTGATACAGGTAAAAAATCAGGGTTTGCTTTTTTCCCCAAAGGTCAAAGGCAAACCATTACCAATTGGCAGACCATTGGCAAGGTCAATTTCAACAATGGTGTTGCCTCATACAACGGCGATTTCGTCATCCATTTTCGTCACCCCACCTGGCGAAAAGATAAAAACGATCCCCTCACCTCCATGCGCAGAGAGGGGAAAAAAGTCCGGTGGTTATGAATCCCGAGTTGACGCGGCAGGTTTGTATGAGACAAGAAAATCAAGGTTTAACGGTGGTGTGTTGATGTTAGGGTTCCTTTGTCACCTCAACCTGCTGTGTTGTTCTGGCTAACGGGCAGTTATTTTCTGGATCGATTGTAAGGATTGACTACTCTTAAGTTGTTTGTCGGCCAATAAGTTGGGCTAAGCAACGCACGGTCCAATGTTTGTGGCCACGATGTGTTGGGTTACGGCTATCGCTATCGCTATCGCTATCGCCTAACCAAACATACGAAACTTCATTCCTTGAATGATTGAGCATCATGAGCACAATTGAGCCTAACCATCGGCTCCATCTGGCCCGCAAAAGCGGCGCGCTTCTTTTTTCTTTTGGCTCCAAAGTGGCCGCTTTTGCGGGCGGCTGAGCTAATCGTTATGTGAAAAGGTGAGATCAGGAACACTATGATCGAAAAGAGATTAATTTCATTAAGAAAGATTATACGAGAAAGTAGCAAACATGTAGCGAAACGACTAATCGAAGATCATGAGGCTTCGATATGTATTATTTGTGGTACGAATGAAAATTTGACTAAAGAGCATGTAATACCCAAGTGGGCATTTGGCAATGATCAGAAGAAAAATTTTGTCACAAATATAAATGGGATTGGGCAAAGCTATAGTAAGACGACTTTACCAGCATGCGCTCATTGCAATTCTTATGTTCTGGGGGT
>JBAQEN010000544.1:0-2086 GCA_049286765.1 Methylococcaceae bacterium | reverse complement strand
GGACTGAGCGATGAATTGGTGCGCGAAATCAGCAATGCATGTCAACTCCTGAGATTCGATTCCGGCGAGATCATACAACGTGCCAATGAGCCTTTGGATTCGATTTATTTAATGATCCAAGGCCGCATCAGGCAGTCGCTAATCGACATTCAGGGAAAAGTCATAGTGGATCGCCACCAATCCGGTGGTGGGCAAATTGGTGCTTTGGCAGCTGCTCTGGGAGAACCGTCTCCACTGCAAGTAATCGCCGAGGATCCAACGACACTGCTTCGACTCAATTATCAAACTGCACTTGAGTTGACCAAGCAACACGACGTGTTCCGACAGAACTTGATTCGCATGGTTTCCGAGGTCGCGCATAGCGTTCTGATGAAGGATCGTCGCAAAAAGAAGCCTCGGCTCATAGTCATTTTTCATCAGTCGCCAACGACGAGGCAGCTGACTCGCCGATTGCTTCAACGCTTGAAAGAACTAGGTGAATCCCCCTGCGTCTTCAACGACCAGCCGGATTGGTTGCCGATGGAAGACATCCCTCATTTTTGCTTGCTCCAAGACGGCCGCTATGTTTTAGAACCGGAGATCCGCCAACGGGTCAGCGGGCTGCCCAAATTAGAGCCAATTTTTTTCGATGTCGACGCGGCAAACGAAATAGCGAAGGCATCGAACCTTGTGGAGTCGTGCGACGAAGTGTTTTGGTGCGTCACTCCCGATCATTGGAAAGAATCAGTCTCTCGACTCAGAGCCATCACACAACGCGCTCCCAATTGGCGACAAAAGATCAATATCGTTTGGTTGTTGCCAGGCAATAGCTGCTGGTCTCCTCTGGCTCCCGAGTTAATGTCGCTCGCGATTCGAGATTTTAAGGTCTCGTTTGACGCCCCCCCGGAAAATCGAGGCAAGCAAGTCGTAAACGGTCTCGAGCGAATCATCCATGCCTTGCGGGGAGTTCGAATCGGCCTTGCGCTTGGCGGTGGCGCGGCTAAAGGGATGGCGCATCTGGGAGTCCTCAAGGCGCTGGAAGAGAACGGAATCGTCGTCGACATGATTGCCGGAACTAGCGCCGGGGCGATGACGGGTATCTTGTATGCCTCGGGGATGAAGCCCGACCACAGTGTCGACTGTTTTGTGAAGGATCTAACGCCCTCCTGGTTGTTTCGCTATCTGCCCAATGGCGGTTACTGGTACCTCCTGAGCAAATACCGACTCAAGCAATTTGATCCAATGCTTAGAAATTACCTAAGCGACAGTCGTTTGGAACAACTGCCCATTCCTGTTGTTTCGGTCACCGTGGACCTGGTCAGAGGTCAACCAATCGCACGGGAAGAGGGAGACTCCGTGTATGCCATTCTGGAGAGTATCAACTTGCCAGTTCTATCGTCACCGATTAATCGCGATGGCACTGCATTGGTTGATGGCAGCATTATCAACAATGTGCCAGCCAACGTACTGGTAAGCAAAGGATGTAATTTCGTGATCGCAGTCAGCGTCACCGCTCAGATTAAGCAAGAATTTGCCTCGAATCGCCCGAATACCCCGACGACGAAAATGAAGTCAGCTTCTACGCTGCAAACAATCATGCGGACGTACATTGTACAAAACGTGAATATGAATTCAGTGGGAGTGCAACCCGCGGATTTTGTCGTTCAGCCTGACGTTAACGAATTTGACATCACGGAATTTACGCGCGCGGACGAGATGGCTGCAATCGGCGAAAAAGCGACCCTGGATAAAATGCCCGAGCTTTTGAAACTTTTGGCACGAGTCGACGATAAAATTTTTGCTACCCACTAGTCCTTTGTCGACGCTTCTAGGAATTTCAATGGTCTTTTTTACCCATTTCGGCCGAATGTTGCGCTTCGGGTGAAAGGAGATAAAGGCCATACGAATCCGCCTTCAGTTGGCCAACCGAACCAAAGAGCTAGCGCTATTCAATCTAGCCATTGATAGCAAGTTACGAGGTTGCGATCTGGTTCAACTAAGGATCTGCGATGTGACTCAAGGGAGCAGAGTTTCATCGCGGGCCATTATTATGCAACAGAAAATACATCGCCCTGTTCAGTTCGAGATAACAGAACAAACCAGAGAT
>JBAQEN010000543.1:0-3769 GCA_049286765.1 Methylococcaceae bacterium | reverse complement strand
AGATAATGTGAGCCCGACTATTATTTCATTTTCAATTAATTTGAGCTCAAAACGGCGTTAAATGCGAGCCCAACCGATTTCAAACGCGAGCCGTTACAGTTAGATTAGCCAGAATGTTTCCATCCATCTACCAGATGCTGCTTTAAAAATTCCGGGATACGATGTTCTAACCAATAGTCCGGTTTAAACGGATTAGTCCCAGAAATAAAACCTACATGTCCGCCACCTTGTGTAATTTCCAAATGAACAGTCGGTGATAGTTCTGCTATGTCAGGCAGCACATCTACTGTCATAAAAGGATCATCGATTGCTTGAATTACTAATGTGGGTATTGCTATCGATTTAAGAAACTGCCGTGAACTGGATCGCTGATAATAGTCCTGTACATTTTTAAAACCATGTAACTTGGCTACGACCTGATCATCATATTGCCAAAATGATTTAATCCCGGATAAGTTACCTAGCTGTTTAATTTTTTTTGCTTCATGGATTCTACCGAGCTTTTCTAAATGCTGTTGTTTTGCCAATACATAGTGCTTTAATTCGCGTAGTAAATTATCACGATAGATTTTAGAAAAGCCTTTATCCAATTTTGAAGCGCAGGCGCTTAATACTAAAGGTACAGAAACGGCTATGGCGGCAAACAGCGATAACTTATTACCTTGTTCACCTAACCATTTTAACAGGACGTTGCCGCCTAAGGAAAAGCCAACAGCAGCAAATGGTGTATTCGGTTCGCGTTGACGTAAGGTTTGGTATAAAAATTGAATGTCTTCAGTTTCACCTGAATGATAACATCGAGCTGATTGGTTAAATTCACCACTACACCCGCGAAAATTTAAAGCGGCACTACGAAAACCCTGAGCTAATAATTCAAGCTGCAAGCCTTTGATATAGCCAGATCGAGAGCTGCCGGTCAATCCGTGTAATAAAATAATTAACGGTTGCTCCCCTTCCCCGCAGAAATCAATATCAATAAAATCATTATCGGGTGTGCTTAATCTTTCACGCCGCAATGAATTAAGGTTCGGGGTTTTTCGTAATAAAGCGGGATAAAATGTTTGTAAATGGGCATTTTTCAACCACCATGCGGGTTTAAAGCTTGTTTTAATTAACATATAACTTAAAAAGTTGTCCGTCTCCACCTTATAGGTTGCAAAGGAGCAAAATGCTTCCGGTTTTTCAATTCCTGTTTATAACCACAATCGTTTTCTAAATGAAAAATAATGGAACCAGGGTCAGTATCAATAAAATATGTCGGCAGGTTTCAAAACTTTTTATCTGCCCTATTTACCGCCAGCCTTAGATATAAGTAGTCGTAAAGTTTCGGCAATTTCCTGCCCCAATTTGCTTAGACATTGACTTTGGGCTTTAACCATGAGTGCATGGTCAGTGGTCGATGCCGGGAATTGGTATACGGAACGTTTATCAATGGTAGGGTTATCTTTACGCTTAACGAACCATTGGGCTATCAGCCGGCTCTGGCCACTTGCATCCACATTAAATTCCAGTATGTCGATACCGACTTGATAATCGATTGCTTGCGACCGCGACCAGGGATAGCGGACTATCCGATCAGTACCGAGCTGACGGGGTAAGGCTTTAATTAGAGCAAGGGAGATATTTTGATCCAGACGTTCTGCCCAGCGGTGATCTTCGGAAAGTTGATACTGATTATCAGTGATTGCTACAATCATCTGTGGCCGGTTCAGATATTCCGGAATACGTATTGGCCCCAATCCTATCAATATCTCATTAGAAGATGCAGGAACCCGAGTAATACCAGGAACACCAGTTTCGGCGTTTAGCATATAAAATTGCACTGGCTTGCTGTCATGCATACACCCGCTTAATAACAGTGTTATGACAACAATACCCATAGAAAAAGCCAGTCTACACTTCATCGCACAAGCAACTCCATATTTCATAGTATTCTTACTCCTTACCGTAAATGATCGAGTCGGGGTGACGTTCGAGGTAATCGGTCAAATTCTTTGTCGATTGGGCCGCATCACGCAGCGCCTCAAGCGATTGCCATAAAGGCGCATCCGGAGCGGCGAGCGCTTCCACTGAATTTAGCGTATGATTGGATTCCCGTAATACAGAGGTGGCGGTATTAAGAGTTTTCTCGGTAGAGATCAGCACCGGCCGCATATCACGGGTAAATTGCTGCACCATGGTTCGTGTGTCGGTTACAGTGCTGTTCATATTATTCAGCATTGGATCCAAATTACGATTCAGATTGGCTATGAGTTTTTCTGTTTCGCCCAAGGTTTTAGTTAGGGCTGCACGATTTTTTTTGAGTTCATCCGAAGTCGCTATATCGCGAATCTCCTTTAAGGTTGCCGCGAGGTCTTTTACTATGTCTTCTATGGGTAACTGGCGAAATTTAGTCAACATCTCATCCGCAGTGTTTTTGAGCTGATCCGCCGTCGTCGGAATAGATGGCAACTCCGGCAGGTCTTTGTAGTTAAGTTTTGTTAATTTGACCGGTTCGCCGGGGAAAAAATTGAATTCAACATACAATAGCCCAGTCAACAAACTTTGCGTTTGAAGCTGGGCTTTGATACCCGCATCAATCAGTCGTTTGGCGTTTTGCTGACGTTGTTTTAAAGTTAGCGCTGCTTGCCAGGGCTGTCCGCTGGAATCCATTATTTTTGCAGGATCAATCTCGATCACTACCGGTTTAGAAATTTGTATAGCCTTAGGATCAAGCTCCAGGGAAATTTCTTTAACCGTGCCAATCTGCACACCCTGCAATTTGACTGGCGCGCCAACGTTCAGGCCGTTCAAGGCCCCGTCGAAATAAATAACGAACTCGGTTTTTTTCTTGAGAAACTGCCCGCCGCCAAAGATCAGGATGGCCGTTATCAGCAGAGCAAGGGAGCCCACCAGAAAAGCACCGATGGTGTATGGATTAACAGGTTTACTCATAAGTCACTCGTTTCCTGGTTTTTGCTCACATTTGCTGTCCGGCTTTCCGTTTCGCCTCGGGTCAGGAAACGAATAACTTTGGGGTCACGGGATTCTGCAAGCAATTGTTTGGGGGAACCGCTGGCAATCATTGTTTTGGTCTCCGGATCGAGAAATACTGAATTGGTGCCGATAGCGAAGATACTGGCTAACTCGTGGGTCACCATGACTATGGTTGCACCCAGATTGTCGCGCAGACTACGGATTAAATCGTCGAGCAATTTTGCGCTGACCGGATCCAGCCCTGCCGAGGGTTCGTCGAAAAACAGAATCTCGGGATCCAAGGCCATTGCCCGCGCCAGCCCCGCGCGTTTTTGCATGCCGCCGCTGATCTCGGAAGGATAATAGTCTTCAAAACCGGCCAGTCCTACAAGCGCAAGCTTATAAGAGACAATTTCGCTAATCCGCTGTGAGCCAAGACGGGTATGCTCGGCGATGGGCAGAGCCACGTTTTCGGCCAGGGTCATTGAACTCAACAGTGCGCCGCTCTGAAATAACACGCCCGTGCGCTTCAAAATGCGTTGCCGCGTCTTATGTTCTGCTTGCCAAAGGCTTTCTTCGCCATATAACACATCGCCTTTGGCGGGATGCTGTAAACCAATCAGATGCATCAATAATGTGCTCTTCCCGCAACCGCTACCGCCCATGATGATAAAAATATCACCGCGATTAATGGTGAAATCAAGATCGCGTTGAATGATGAAATCACCGTAAGCCATTGTCATTTTTTTAATGGTAAGGCACGGAGTTATCATGGTTCAAATCCCCAGACGGTTGCACATCACCGTCATCAAGG
>JBAQEN010000542.1:0-2468 GCA_049286765.1 Methylococcaceae bacterium | reverse complement strand
GCTGAAGGCCATTGACATTTAAAGATACTATATTAAGCTTAATCGATATAAAATAAATCTAGCTACCTTAAAATATCATTATTGGTTCGCAACATTTTCCACCGCATACAAAAAACACTCATTAACTGAAATAATAGCCAAGTTATGCTAACAAAACTTTTTGTAATACCTTTTATTTCGACTATTGGTTTTATTTTGGTGTTATACCCTATTGCCTTAAAGATTGGTTTAACAGATCGCCCCAGCCATAGAAAACAACACAGCGAACCAACCCCGCTTATTGGGGGACTAGCTATTTACCTGGCAATAATATTAACACTATCACTATCCCACATTAATCTTCCAAATCAAATCGCTTTCGTTACAGCCGTTACCCTTTTAGTTTTGGTAGGTTTAATAGATGATTACAAAACCCTTGGCGTAAAAATCAGACTACTAGCTCAAATCGCAGCTAGTCTTATCATGACGGAAATTGCAGATATAAAAATAAATGACTTAGGCGACCTATTTGCATTCGGTAACGTTAATCTGGGCAACTACGCAACTGCTTTCACAGTGTTCGCTGTAGTCGGCGGCATTAACGCCTTTAATATGATAGATGGCATCGACGGGTTGGCAGGCAGCCTAACCTTAATCTCAATAATGTCTATTGCAACAGTATCCTGGCTATTTCAGAATTGGGTATTATTGGATTTTTGCATAGTCATGATTGCTTCAATCATAGCATTCTTAGTATTTAATCTTCGTCTTTTTGGCCGCACCAATGCCAAAATCTTTTTAGGTGATACCGGCAGCACAGTATTTGGCTTCACCGTGTGCTGGCTAGCCATCTATGCTTCGCAGGGTGAAAACAGAATCATCACACCAACCACTGTGTTGTGGATAATTGCCGTGCCATTAATTGACTCTGTTTGCATCATGCTGCGCCGTATTAGCAAAGGCCGATCACCTTTTGACCCAGACCGCGAACATTTACACCATATCCTGTCATTAGCCGGCTATAGCGTTAATCAAACCCTGATCACACTTCTAATTTGTTCATTAATCCTGTCAATTACCGGTATTGCCGCCAGCTATTTTCTTCATATTCAGGAAGTTATTTTATTACTGTCCTTCCTGCTCCTGTTTTTATGTCATTATTGGGGCATTAGCCATGCCTGGAAAATGATGAAAATCGCCCGCTACCTTCGTACTAAAAAAGGAGACGATGAAAAAGCAAAAACCAGAAGAAAAAATGAAAGAAGGAGTAAAAAATGCAATTTAGATATTGGCGAACGAAGAGTCATCGAAGACAGACGCAATCATGAAGAAAGAAGATATATTCCTACGGAAGAACAACTTGAGAAAATTGCCAAGCATAAGGAAAAGCAGCGCCGTTCTGAATCTTAGAGATCAGCCAATGCGACTCGTTTGATCTAAAATTCTATTTTCAGACTTTTGCCCAAACAACACTTCAAAGACAGATTACCTGGCTTTGACACATCGCGGACATAATTCTCCGCAACCAGATTGATTAAACTATGTCTGAGCTTCAACCATTGGCCATGATGAAATGACTGCTTTTCTAAGCATGGCCAGGGAAGACAACCGCAATGATATATTTCCCACGGCTTCAATTTCGGTTTTCTGACTGGCCCATTTACCCGATGGATATGTTGCTGAAAAAGTTACATAGTTCATTATGTGCTTATTTCAGCACCTTACTCTCGAATAAAAACCCGACGGTTAACTCCGCAACAGCAACCATGCGAAATTCAAAAGCCAGGCAAGAACATCGATGGAAATCCAGAACTACCTAATTGCTCAGGTGGCGGATAATCTGGCGATAGCGCTTGTCAGTTTGAAATTGCACGCACCACACCAAAACCTATCCGTTCGTAAACCAATGACCCAGTTATTTAACAGTCGCTATCTGGATGAAACGCTGATTAGCAAATTGTCAGCGATCTGATAAGCCATTCGCTGCGATCATGATCGGGAAAAGGTTAAGACCGATGCAATTTTGAGAATACTTTCCTAATCATAAGAATACTCTTCCATGGTACTTATTGTTATTTGAAAACGCAGCTATTAAATTGCGCTATTTAAGACCCTAACCAATCACACTCAAGCAATACAATCCTGCTACTGTAAGGCGATACAGCAATGTTGACTTGGTGGTTCCATTTTGAACTAACTCGATCAAAAAATAATGAGGATAGGGTAAAATTAACTCCCTTAATTCATTATAGATATTTTTGGGTGAAGCTATAACTACAGCTAGTCATCAAAATCTTACACAATGAATTTAATTTAAGTTCTGATGTTACGCACCCGTTCCCTAAAACGGGTATCATTTCGGGATGGAAAAATAAAACTAGAGTTATACACGGACTACCTGATATGCAATAGTGGATTTGCGACGGCGACCGGATTGTCGGCAATGATAGAAGGGGATATAAGCCATGACCAGATGACGCGTTTTCTGT
>JBAQEN010000541.1:0-3412 GCA_049286765.1 Methylococcaceae bacterium | reverse complement strand
AGCATGATGATAAATACTGGCCGCCAGTCGGACGTATCGATAATGTCTATGGTGACCGGCATGTAGTTTGTACTTGTCCGCCATTGGCGGATTATGAATAAACACTACCAACGGATGCGGAAACTTGTCCTGTAATGTGGGAGAGTAAGGTGGCCTATAGGAAGCGAAGCGAAATCTGAGATGTTTGAAGGGATCAAATTTCGGATTTCTATCGTGATCACCCTACGGTTACTTTGACTTTTTCACTCATCAATGCAATAGCAAAGATTTGGCCTTTTTTCTGCTGCAATAATGAGTTAGCTAAAATTTAATGCTAACCTATCCGTTTTGGGTCGTAAAAGGTGATTTTGCAAAAATTTATCAATAATATCTAATGCTGGTGCTGTAACAGCGCATACGGTTTCTGCGCCTTCAAGTCCAAAAGCAGTGAGACGTTGGTGCTGCATATGTGATTAAGATACATTAGGCCGCCATAAGGTAAGTACTCCTTGGTAATAGGCGGAAGATAGATCACTCTTGAAACTTTTCCTTCCGATAGGCTGGAAATGAAGCCTTTTAAACTATTATCATCACCGAACTTTGCTTGCTCTTCTATAAATCTAGTAAAATCAATAATAGGATTTATCAATATCTCTGTGTTGAATAGTCGATTATTATTCCCGTCTATATCGCATTCGTGAGTTAAAACAAAAACCAAGCCAGAAGCGGTATTAAATATATTTTCTTCTTCGTCGTAAACTGGGTAGCGGATATTCTTATAAATTTTACCCACGCCAAGAGCAACGTGCTCGCCGGGTGAATAAAATTTACCCGTATCGATTTTTAGTGTCCTCTTTAAATGAGCATAAGCTTCATCTATTTGCATATTTTAGATAAATTAAATTAGTAATTTTCCTTTACTAATGAATGTTGACGATTTTACTAAAGCACGTTTCATCGCCTTTTGTTCATCTATGGATAAATGATACTGTGGTCTCTTAGCCACAGTGCGAATATCATCCAAACCAACAATTGTGGGTTTAAAATCGCTGGACAAGACCGGTTTGGCTCCATGTATTATTTGCGTGGTGTATATAGCAGGATCATAAAAATCCATTGTTATAGCTGGGCAGTACATTTTAAGCCTCTTTTAACCTGAAAATAATTTCTTGCGGTAAAAGTTTAAAAAATGCTTTCTTTTCAAACTCGTGTGCTTGATATATCCAATTAATAACATCTTCTTTTTGTGTTATCTCAAACACTATGGGGGTATGCACATCGACATCTATTGCTACGGTAACGTCTTCGGGCATGTTTCCTTTGACAAACTCTGGAGAAGCAATTCTTGTTAATGTGAAATGCGATTCACTTTCTTTTTTTATGAAATTTAAATTAAAATCTTTATCGATTGGATCACCAGCAGCTGTAATATCTATATTTAAGGAATGAGCGCCTTCAACATAATGCCTATTAAAAGATAAAGCATTTATATATCTGAGGCCAATACGTTTAATTAAAATTCCATCAAATTTGGAAAATAAAAAATCGATAACTTCTTTTAATTTGGACTCATATTCAATCCATCCACAATACTTACCTATTATATGGAATGAAATTACATTTTCACCAATCTGGACTAGTCTTTCGCCGTCCGAACTCCTCAATTGCAATAAAGGAGCGTTTCTTAAGTTATCGTCAGCTTTTCTGACAGGTGCCGGTATATCTGCCATTGGTAACCGATTCAATGAATAACCTTTCCATAAAGGGGCATCACTGAGTCTTCCGATAATTATTTCTGGCGCATCATTTGTTTCAAATTGAAGAAGACAAACAGCCTCAACAATTGAGTCATCCTTTAGTTTTTTAGGTAACATTAATTTTAAAAAATTTGCAAGAACAAGGTTATCTAGGGTAACGTTAAATATAGTATAAAACAAGAAGCAAGTAGCCTCATGTTAAAAGCAAATAACATGTCTGGATTTGTAGCATACATAACGGCCATAAGGCGAGTATATTGTTGGGCGGATTCGCGTCAGCGGCTGTGAAAATATTATCAAAAACGGTTGAAATTGACAAAAAAAGCAAGTAGATACAAGCCTCGATGTAACGCAGTGGAATCGAGGATAATCGGAGCCTATAAATCCTCGATTCCGTTTCACTGCATCGATGCTACGACTAACTAACAACAAGTAAAGCAGCCAGATAGGCCAACCCTGTATGCAGGCATGTTGTTTATGCCCGACGTTTCGATGGTTGAGTATGGGAACGACAATCGGTTTACCCGTCGCCGTCCCTTCAACGAAGGCCGAAATATCAGATATCGGCCCGGCATGTGTTTTAGTGCTGAGTGCTTGCCCGGTGCAAAGTTTATTCAGCATTAATTGACCTGCAAGGAATGGGAACGGTGGATTGCATCCATGCCGGCAAATCCTTCCGCCCCTCTATCCGGGCCGGCAAAAGTCAGCGAGGCATTTCTATCTTGATCCACTCCGCTGTCAGCGAGGGACCGCGGGCGGCTTCCTGATATTTTACTTCAACCGTCAATTCCGCCTTGATATCAGCCATCGAGCTGATTTGGTTGGCGCCTCCTGCTTTGCTGCGGTCCAGCCATACGGGAGTCTTATCCGGCACGGCGATAGTCAAGGTTCCCGACGCATCGTTGACGGTGAACGTTTTATTCTGTCCATCGACCGCAGCAACTTTTCCGATAACGCTACTGGTATTCGAAACACCGGCGGAAGCGCCGATCGGAATGTACATCTCCATGGCTTGCTGGGCGTGGGTTAGGGTAGGCAGGACTAGCAGGAGTCCCAGGCAAAAAAATGATCGTATAGACATGGTGTTCTCCTCTGGGGTTGTGCGTGGCGGACCGGTGAAAACTGCATCCGATCCGCATTTCATCCACATAACTGATAGGCGGTCTCTCAATTCACAATGCGGCTTTTCGCCCGTGCGATGACTTTTTGTGCACGCTCTGCGAGTTTGATGCGCCGGGATGGATATTGCACGGCTTCCTCTGCAAGAACGCGTGCGTCCTTAAAATCGCCAACCGCATCAGGATGCAGGCTGCCACCGGCGAGCACCATGATGGCATCGTCGATATCGTTAAGTGAACGTTTGATGACATGCTCGGGATGTTCGCCGTCCAGGTATTCGTTACGCGCGACGGCGCCCAGCATATCATCCAATTCGTCAATGTTGTGCAGGGCGTTAATGACGCGTAGAAACGCTGCTACCGAGACCACCTGAGTGGCATCCAGATTGATAGCTTTGGTAGCCCCACCCCGGATTGCAACACCCGCCGGTGAATTGTTGAAGGCATCGCCGTTGTAGAAAGCCACTGCGCCTTCTATCGTCGCCACCGAATGGTTATGGAAAAACGGTCCGGTGTCCGCGGCCTCAACCAACGAAGGCGTGTTGAAAGTGCCATCAC
>JBAQEN010000540.1:0-1813 GCA_049286765.1 Methylococcaceae bacterium | reverse complement strand
AAGTAGGAATTATTACTTTGTGCTAACATATCTCCCCTTATGGTAGTAACATGTAAAGCATGCTGTTATGCTTCCGTCACCTCTATAGGCAATTCTTCCTAACTAAAATTTTGAGAACTATACTGTCAACAATGAATACTACACACAGGTTCTGATGCAGGTATATTTATGTTAAATGCGGAAAAAAAATCGATTACTCAAGCTTTGTTTGTAGTTAGCTATGAGAGAGATTCCACAATTCGAACAAAACAGTTCGATATAGAAAAAGTCTTGGCTCCGTTGCTTCAAGGCCCATCAATCAGTACGAATCTCCCCGACGATTTCAATCCACAAGCACCACGATTCACTATAAAGCAAGGGCAAGTATCAGTTAACTTTTCGCAAATAGCCGCACAGTTAACAATTGATATTGACAACGTCAAGGGTCAACCTATTGAGGTAATTAAAAATAGTATAACTAAACGCATTAATTTATTTCAGAACTGCGTGGATAAAATCATTCCCCTTGATCAGCAACGTGAGCATGGTTTAGTTATTATTTTACGATATCCTGTAGATTCAACAAAGTTTCCTGATGAAGCTGTATTACAATATATTCAATCTAAATTTTTTAGAACCTCCCCATTAGGGTCGCCCGCAAGCGCGGAATTTAATTTAGGTTATAAAACTGACGATAATTTTTTTATCACATTATCCGTTAATGATTATAAGCTGATAGATACTACTTCTGCGGCTAATGAACAATGGATTAATCTATTAACACTTCCTGTCAAAGAGTCAGGAATTCAGTTGAAGATAGATGTTAATAGCAAACCCATGGTAGCTATGTCAAATAAGCCAGCCGATATAACAGGCGCTATTTTGAAAAAAACTTTTGACTTTGTCCTGACTGACGCCGATTTGTTTATGGGTATACAAAAATGAATTCATTTGTAATTGAAAAGACTTCAGTTGCTTTATCTCCTGTTGATATGAAAGATTTTCGATGCACTGATATAGATGTACTTTTGCGATTGCAGTCGGATAATCAATGTAAAACTATCAGCGTAACTTCAACCCAAACTCAAACCATAACAGATGTCTTTAATGCATACCGTATTCGGTATGACCGAGACGTAGAGCTGCTCTGTTCGGTAATTTATTGGCAAAAAAAGACTATTGATTACCAAGCGCTATATACGGCATTTTTGCTTAACGCCTTATCAGAAGAAGATTTTGAACAAGAAGCTGAAAAATTCACCGTTCATCAAAAAGACGTGCCTCCAGAAAAAATAGCTTCTGTTGTCAATCAGCTCGACTCATTGCTTGAATTAACGTTTGATACTTCAGACTATGCTGATTATTTTCAGTGTAGTCAGAAAAATGTGATAGACGGCTTGCGACTGCTTCCTCAATCACACTTTTCTGAAATGCTTCCAGCAGTAGAAAATCATCAATCGAGCTAAACAAATCTATGAGTAAAAAATCTAATATTTGCTCATCAGTCGAGGGAAACAAACTATGCTTTAATACTCGACAGTTCTATTCTGGACCTCCAACTATCAATGAAATAGGTAAAAAAGTTTATCCATTCAAATTGGGAATTAATGGGTATGTTGAAATTGAAACTCCCCTTGAAAATCCTAAGCAAACCGCTGTTTATAAAACATCTTTGATTGAGAAGGGTGATTCCGTACAAGGTGGGTCGATTGATGGATGGACAACAAAGCCCATTAAACCCCCAACTGTTGGTGCTGCCACTGGCACGCATAGCGCAGCTGCTGGCTCATTTAAAGGGCATGCCTATGCTCACGTTCAATCGCCGCACAGAGAT
>JBAQEN010000539.1:0-1967 GCA_049286765.1 Methylococcaceae bacterium | reverse complement strand
ATCCATAACGCTGATAAAGCGCCTTGGAGAAAGCTGACATCAGACAGGGGATTTTTGTAACTGCCGCTGACATCAAATTTTGCCCGGTAGCCTCTGTTCGGGCGCAATGGTTCATTGGAAACAGACTTCAACCAACTGCCACCCGGCACCAGTAATAGCGTCTTCGTGCGAGTTGAACCTATAGTGAAGTCTTCATAGTCAAGATCGAGAAAAAGCGTCTGTTTCCAGCCACTGTCTAGGGCATGTTTTAAACGCCCTGAAAGCTTTGCCGAGGTGGTATCGAAACTGTCGGTATCTTCGCGTTTGAGTCCGCCGCCGAAGCTGAAGGAGTCGCTGACCGGATTGTTCAAAGGCACGTTGTATTCTATGCTGGCAGTCGATAATACCGGCGATAAATCAAGCTCTGATGTAAGAAAATGACCCCGACGATTCAAGCGCCGGTTTTCATATGCTGCACTTACCAGTGGACCTATATCGGTATCAAAGCCTATGCCAAACGCATAATGATGTTTCTTCCTGGGTTGCAGTTTAATCGTGACAGGCACCTGTTGGTCAACATTTTCAGTATCGGGATGTATGTCTATGTTCTCGAAATAGCCGCTTTTCGAGAGATTGTTATGGGTTTTAGCCAGCTGTTCGCTGGTATAAAATTCTCCGCTTTTTATCGAAATGTATTTTTCTACAAAATCAGGATTCAAAATATCCTGCTCAACAATAACCTTGCCAAAAACCATGCGTTTTCCGGCAGCAAACACTAACTTGATCTGCGCCTGATTGAGTTGTTTATCAATCAACAGTTTTCTTTCTGTAAACGTCCCTTGCAAATAGCCTCTTTCCAGCGCCAATGACTCAATCCGGCTTTTCATTTTTTCGTATTGACTATGATCAAGAGGACTACCTCTAATTTTAAGCAGTTTGTCCCGCAATTTTTGAAATTCAGGGTCATCATGCGCAGCTCCATTAATGGTAATACTGATGTCATTGACATAAACCCGTGGCCCCGGGTTAATATCAAAGCCGGCTTTCCAGCATGTTTTGCCGAAAGCCAGTGATTTGATAATAACGGCATGGTAATAGCCTAACGCCCGCAAGCCCTGATCAATCTCCTGATCGGCCTTTGCATACAGGCCCCGTATTTTCCATTCCGGTGCGTCGCATTTTTCTTTTTCCAGTGACAGCATGAGCCGGACATTGTCTTTAACATCTCCGTCAAGTCCTGAAATATTGACTTCGGCAAATACGCTGGGTGTGATCAAACACAGCGCAACTATTAACAGCGCTGCTCTCAAGGTTACCGGATTTAGCCGTATTGAATATTGCATCAACGTTCTACTGTTAGTTTACAATCCGCTAGTGCAGCACTGTGTTGTATTGATGACCAGGCTATCAATCATATTAATAAATAGATTACAAACAAACCACTATGACTGACAAAGGCGGTGTTGCGCTAGCTAAAAATGTCCGATGTCTTTTGGTAAAACTTGATACAACTCAAGCTTGGTCTGTTTTAAAAATCAAGCATACATGACTAGGACTTAATATGCTTGAGCTTGTTTCGTAAATTGAACTTAAAGTGCCGGATTCTGATAAGCGGTGAGTATAATATTGTTGTTAGAAAAAGAGCTGTTATTCTATAACTTGTGAACATTAAACACTGACCAGGAGAAATAATTAATGACGTTTTTAGCATCGATTACCAAGAAATCCAAACTCAATGCAACGATTAAGCAGACTGCGCAGGCGCGCAAAAGCGAAGGGAGCACCGCCGATAGTCTTTTTAAAGCGGCTTATCAAGGCTATGAAGAAGTATTACACGACGATCCGCTGCGTGCTGACGCTTTATATAATTGGGGGTTTGCTTTATTGCATCAGGCAAAAACCAAAACCGGTGACGAGGCGGCCAGGCTTTATCAGGATGCCATCGATAAATTCGCTTTTTGCATGCTGATTAATCCCGATTATCTGGG
>JBAQEN010000538.1:0-2897 GCA_049286765.1 Methylococcaceae bacterium | reverse complement strand
GTTTTATCGCATATCTCAACCAGTTACCACTTTGATTTCGTGAGCAAACCGCCAATCAACACACCATCAAAAACAAGCGGACATAAAAAAACCTGCCTGGAAATTCCGTGCAGGGTTTTGGTTTTGTAACTCCGGTTATGGTGGATTGCCTAAAGACCCATAATTCCCTTACGGGATTAGGTTGAATAGGGGATCTCACTGGATGGGGAAGCCCCGCCATTGAGGCGGGACTTCGTCTTCAGGGCGTAGTCTATCCACCCAATGCTTCTCTCAACGTTGTTGCCGCTTAGGTGCATTGGGTTCCGGTCACGACCTTCGGATCTCTATTAGGCTCGGGCGGGAACACATAAATGCCGTGCTCGGTTGTAGCGTAGACATGGCCTAAGGGGCCGATGATCGTGGAGTGATTGCCGCCATTTGTCCACGCGAATCTGAAAACCGGCTGCATGCTGGCCAGATCGTACGTGACCAATTCGTTTTTGACGGCGACGAACAAGTGTGTGCAGGATGACGCGGCCGAGGCTATGGACGCTCCGTTATTCCAGAGTTGATCCTCGACGCCACCTTGTATGACCGTCGACAACCAGCCGGTATTCGCGACGGCGGCGATCCGGCCATTGGGTGTGACTGTGGGGGCGGCCATTATGTCTCCGTCGAGCCATAGATACCGTTGTTCCGGTTCAAAGCTGATCCCGCCGAGACTTTCGTGCGGGGTATGTTTTCCGATCACTATCCCCCAGGGAAGCGCCACTGGCGGCGAGAGATTCACGCGCTCGGCGTTATGAGTCCGAAGGATCGGATGAAATCCCGTATTGACGTCGAACCAAAGCTCGACCGTATCGTTCAGTCCATCGACGACGAAGATATGGGGTGATTCATCCGCGTAACGCTGCCGGATCGCCACGCCATACGGGCTGCCGAGATACGAATACAGCGCGATATTGTCGGCTGGGATATAGGGGCCAGTAGTAAACCCCCCGAACCCATCACAAGACCCCGAGTCTATAGCACCGTATCGGATGTAATGATACGAAGCGGTCACCGGATTTAAGCAATATATCCCCTTGCCGATCCCCACTGTCGTGTCTACTAACGCGTTCCACCATCCGGGGCCTTCCCCTGTGATGTCGCCTGCCGGTGAGACGTGTAGGTCTCCAAGGACGCCCAAGGACGTAGAAAAAGCGACGAGTTGAGTAAACTTGTTATCGTTACCGAATTGAACCGGGATCATGATGACTTCGGAGCCGTTATATTTCCAGATGTTGGGCGGCGCCTTGGTGGCCCCGCTCGCGCGATAATGCTCCGGGAACTGCGTCCAGCCCACCCAACCACCACCCGGTGTAAACTTGTGCAGGAACGAGAACCCGCTATAGGGCAGCGCCCCATCCCTATGGTCTCTAACGCCGTATCCCGACACGACGAAAATCGACCCGTCCTCGCTAATCACCGGCGAGGCGTGAATGGCGCCGAACATTCCCCCGTCTGGTTTTTCCAGTTTCCGCTTCCAGTACAGGGAGCCATCCGGATGCAAGGCGACCAGTTCGCCGTTAAGATTGCCGATGTACACGGTGCCGTCCCTGCCCGTCACCGGGTTGGCACCCGGCGCCACCGGCCCCACGTCGACCACGGCCGAAGGCGCAACGGCCGGAACGGTGACGACCCTGGCAAAACCGCTGTTGTCGCTGCCGCCATGTGCGGAAGTCCAGGCCGCATAACTGGGAGGCGGCGCAATTTGTCGAGGTGGCGGAGGAGCCGGAGCCGGCCCGCCGCCGCCACCGTCCCCTACCGGATCATCTCCTGGGTCGAGATTAATCCTCGCCTGGGCAAGATTGCAGTTTAATGACAGACATAGGGCAGTGATCACCGCCATCGCAACCGATGCCCTGCCGAAACCACGTAGGATTTCACCTGTTGATTTATTCTTGTTGATAGTATTAGTCGTGTTCATTTTTAGGTACTCCTGAATATGTATTGTTCAATTTACGGACTAGGTTCTGTTAGCCATTACCGTATCCAAATAGTTGCTGCGGCCACTCGTAAAATCCCATGTGCTGTTTTGTCGTTTTTTTTTGGAAGAATGTTCTTCTGGACGGCTCAGTATTGATAAAGAGGCATTCGGTCAAATAGAGTTCTTTGCAAACAACCCAGTCGCAAAAGCACGGATGCTTCCTATTGCTTTTCGGCGGCATGGGAACGGTTGGCTGCACAAGATATGCAGTTCATCCTCATCCTGAGGAATCACTGCTGACAGCCATAAAGCACTTCCAGGTTGGTTAAGGCACCTCCCTGCCGTCCGTTGGCACAGTGACGGTCGCTTTCGTTTCTGTTGTGTTGCCTGAAGTATCGGACGCGCGGTAAGTAATGGTGTAAACCCTGCCCGTATTTTGTCCACCAGTGCCTCTTTCTGAACGCAAGGAAAATAAACGGTCATCGGTGCCTAAGCCGGCCCCTTGAATGTCTGGCCCCTGGTCTCCGTTGCCCAAAAAACCGGTCTCGGGTTCGTTGCTGGTCACTGAAACCAGGGTCACCTTGGGATTTTGATCACAATGATCCGTCACGGTGAGGGTCGCCGTGATGTCCCGGAATTTGTGATCGGGCGGCCACAGAGTCGATGGCGATACCGTCACTGTGAGAGAGGGCGGAATCGCATCCAGGATTTGTAACGGTGCCGACCCGCTGGCTGCAAGCTCGTTGCTGACGAAGTCCTTGAAAGTAACAGAGGCGGTGGCGGCGGTAAAATCACCCGGACAGGCGTCATCCGGCACAGTGAATGTGTTCGTACGATTGACTATATCTAGTACCACGATGGCTCCAAGTTCTTCCAGCTGTTTATTCCCGTCTGGTCCGGTATCGGTAAGCACCGCGTTCAAGGCCGGTCCGTGCCCCCGGTTAAAGAT
>JBAQEN010000537.1:0-2241 GCA_049286765.1 Methylococcaceae bacterium | reverse complement strand
TCTGTGGCGCTATTTAGCCTGCTTGACGCCCATGCAGGTAATACGCCAAAGCGGCGTTCCAGTTGTTTTCTAAGCAGCCTGGACTCACCTTCCAGTCGCCCCTCTACTCGTCCTTCCAGCCGCCCCTCTACTCGTCCTTCCAGTCGCCCCTCTACTCGTCCCTTGGCAATGCCTATTCTTTCCACGCTAGTGATGTATTGCATTTTTTCACTCTCCTCAATCGTTTCAATTTCGTGCCAGACCTGTTGATCCAACCATTCCGGCAGTTTCATCAACCAATCCACTACAATAAATAAGTTGATGACTCGTTGTTTATCCCAGTGCCGCTGATACAGAAGCCGCACCAGCCGTAATTTCGCTTCCAAGCGTGCCTGATTTTTCCTACGGGTTTGCCGGGTCAGGATATGCGCCGCGGTAATCAAGGCAAAAGCGTTATCCAATGTCAGCAGTTCGTCCACTTGGTCGTGATAGTCGGTCAGCTTGGCTACTGGAAACTCCAGGGTATGTTTGCAGCCCAGCACTTCAAATCCATAGGAAGTCGGTTTCCACTGCTCATGCTCATCCGCCAGCACTGCCATACTTGCTACAGGTCTATCGTACCGGTCGTAAATCCGGTAATTGTAGACAAACATTCGCTTGGCAAATTCAGTTTGCCTGGTTCCTTGTACTTCAAAATGGATGTATATCCAGTTTTCATCGCCATTCAGTCCAGTCACTCTGACCAGTTTATCAACAAAGCGTTTACCCAGCTCAGCATCCTGGACGACTGCCCGTAGCTCCTGATCCAGAAAAACAGGCTCCTTTGACCAATCGATCCCGGCATACGCAGCCGGAAAATAAAACGCCATAAACTCCGGAAAATAATGTTCAACAGCGTCTTTCCACGGACTGTCGTAATCGTCGTTCAGGGTTTCCGTGCCGATTATGCGCTCATCATCCTGTTCAGTCATACCATCCTCATTGATTCTTTTTGATGATTATACTTAAAGACGGGTTGCGTGCGCAGGAATAATAGAGGGGGCGTACGTTCGCAGTGATAGCGATTCAGGAGGTAGAGCAATGCAGGAACTATTGCCGAACGATTGGATTGCGTAACAGGGCATTTATCCAGCACCATTGCGATGCCGGATTCGCCCCTACAGCTACAAAAAAGTGACTGTTACGGTAATGGTGTCGCTGTAAGTGCCGACCACGGCGCCCCGCTGAGTGGTCAGCGGGATGCGGCCATAGACCGTATGGTTTCTGGTGCCGCCAAAGAGGCCGCCGAACGAGCCGGTTACCGTGTAGCTGCTGCCGCCAGAGCCATTGCCCCATATCTGGCCGTAGCTGGCATCACGGTAAAGGTTGTAATCCAGGTGATTGCCGCCACTGGCCATGCGTCGCGGGAAATAGGTTCCGCTGCCGCCTTGCGAGAGCGCAATGGTGTAAAGCACCGTTACCAGGTCGCAGGAAACGGTGATGAGGCCACTCGTGGAGTCGACGGCGCTACCGGTCAGCGGGATGAAACTGCCGAAATTCACGGCCGAAGCGCTGTCGATGCGGCATGAGAGGGCCGAGGCTGTTGGCATCCATAGCATGGTCAACAGCAACGCCGCGGCTTTAAGCATTAATTTGTTCATGGTGAGTCTCCACAGGTAAGGGGGCCGATGCGCGGTTCGGCGGGGCCATCGGTGGCCAGTGTGATGGCCAGCTCGCAGCGGCCCTCCTGCCATTGTACTGCAATGCGGTTGTCGTTTTCGAGATCCGTCAGATAAACCTGGCCGCGCTTGGCCACGATAAAGGCCTTGCCGCTGGGGCTGGCAGTGACGCGCGCGCCGCCCGGCACCGGCTTGCCGCCGGGCTGATGCAGGACTACCAGCGCGTTACGCGAGCGCCGCACTGGAAATTCCACAAACAAGCCGCTGCGCGCATAAGGCAGCGATATTTCCTGGACGCCCTTGATTTCAATATCGAAAGGCAGTTCGCCGGGGTCGATGGTGAGCTGGTTTTTCTGGTACGGCAGCAGGTTGGGCACCAGCGCAAAGCCGCTGCTGTTGGTGGTGGCGGCGATCTGGTTGCTGCGGTACACCTCCACATCCTTGAGGTCGCCCACCTTGACCACGGCAAAACTGCCGTGACCAATGTCGCGCGTGGCGAAAGGCATGCCTTGCAGCCAGCCAATCGAGCCGCTGGCGCCCAGGCGCAGCGCAGTGCTGTCTTCGCCCATGTTGGCGGCGGCGGTTACTTGCCCGTAGTTGGTAT
>JBAQEN010000536.1:0-3038 GCA_049286765.1 Methylococcaceae bacterium | reverse complement strand
CAAAGGTGCTAAAAAAGGTACAAAAATTTTCCGCCAAAAATTGCTTTGATAGACTGAAATAAACGAATGAATAACTGTAGAAAAATAAATTATTATTAACGTTGTGATGAAGATATTGTTTTTTTCTAAAATCCCTGAGAAATCAGCCCATATCAAATTAAAAATTCCGCCAAATGAAAAAATATTGTTTTGATTTTGCTCCCAAAGCTTAACTTGTTCCCACAATATGCCGGTATATCCTAAGGATGCAAGTATGAGCGGAAATACTGATGTTATTTGGACTCCTAGCTGCGAAGATATTAGCCTTTTTGGATTATGATTGCTTTCCCCACTACTCTTGGCAGAAGTAACTAACCACCAAAGGTTAATGCCAATTCCAAATGCGCCTATGATCAATAAAATAATTGTTACACAATTCCATTCTGCGTTTTTTGAATAGGCAGTAAATATCGAAAAAAGTATTCTCGGCACTAATAGCAAACAAGCAATGGTGAAAAATATCATTAGTTGCACAAGCATGGTATTGCGTAACCATATAGTTGCAATTGACCAAGTATCGGCACTCAATAAACTAAAATTGGGGGAAAGGTAGTTGGAGTAACGGCGTAAATGCTGTATAGATTTCTTCCATTCTTCCTCTTTGGTGTTTTTGCCTAGCCATTCATTGCCTTGCCTACGGCAATTAGCACTCAACCAAGCACCAATGTACCCACCACCGGAAACGGTCGACAAATAATCGATTTTGTTTAGCAACCCGAATTTCTTTAGCGCTTCGAGAACGCCTAAGCCAAATGTGGCGCTGCGAATGCCGCCGCCGGAAAATGCAAGGCCAACCAAGTTGTCGGGTTTGTTTATGTCCTTCATATCCGGCACGGTGCTATTACGAAGTGCATGGATATACGGATATTCTTCCTGTACAGCATACTCAAATTTTTTAGACATTTGCTAGCCCTCGTCAGGATCAGTGAATTTTTTGTGATTTTCAGTTCAACAAAGCTAAGCCCTCAATCCAGCCACACCCGATAGATAGTTTATGGGACTATGGTCTGCTAATTCACGAACCCACACCGTGCCTCTAAGGCAGGAATATTCTGCCAAATAAGATTCCGCTGCTTTTAACCGGTCCTCTGTAATGGCAGATTCTGTAATAGTGTCATTAACGCAACCGTGGCGGTCTATGTAGTGAAGAGTTCCGCCATGCAGAAAATCGAGCGCTTCTGTAGGAACTCGCGTTACTAAATCGCAGCAATTGACATAGCGGTCATGCTTATTCAGCGGAATTTGCTCTGAAAAAATACTGTCACCAACTCGTGGCGAGCCGAACGTGTAGGCGTGAATTTTTTCTGCTAACGGGGCTTTATTTAGACAACTGGCTGTTAAGGTTGCCAGGGCTGCGCCGAGACTATGACCGGTCAACAAGATGCTAGGGGTTTGATCGGCTAATTCCTCAAGTTGGGAATTAATGTGTGCCAAAATGTTGCCATTGTAAGGATCGTCTAACAAAGCATCGGCAAAACCTTTATGCACTTGGCCTAACGGCTTGCCGGAGGCATCGAACCAAGCGCTTTTAATCAAGACGGCATCGGCTACCAAATCTGATGGATCGTCCGGCTCTGTTCCTCGAAAGGCGACAACGACAAGTGGTGGATGCGCAGTATCTGTATCTGGCCTGGTTTTGGCGATGAACAGCTGAGTGCCTTTATCTCCATAACCTATCAAACAATGCAGATCGAATTCTGCGCGATCAAGGTATTTCTTTAATTGATCTTCATCCTTAACATAAGCTAATCGTGCCATTTCCGCGCACAATGCATCATATGTTTCAGTTTGTGCCGAGCCAAATTGAAAAAAATTAACCGCTTCTCCAGGATGATAAAGCGATTTTCTGGTTGCATCGAAAGGTATCTTGTACATATTTTTACTCCTTAGCCGGTGAGTCCATTTTATATCTTTAGTTGATTAGTTGGATTTATTGACTTGCTGCTCAATAATTCATTCAAAGCCCTGACGCCTTGGCAAGCTACCTAGATAAACCGTCCCAAGTGGCGCCATCAATTCATATTCTTTTCGATATTGGTAATGTATTTATCGATAAAGTGATGCTCGATAAAAGATGGAATCATATCCAGCTTTTGTTGATAACTGCCTTTTATCCTTTCTAAAAAAGCAAACCAAAAGCCGACATCATGGTGCAGGATTCCTTTAGAATCGAAGAAACTAATAAAGCCTCCCTCTTGATATTGGTTGAGTCTGTCCGGCACACGCGGCACCATGTCGTTATCATTAACAAAACGGAAATACCTAGGTTTCATCTCGTTGTCCAAGGCTTTTACAAATACACGATCGCCAACCCGTGGTTGTCCGAACGTGTATAAACCGTTAATTGATTTATACACGTGTTGATCGATATCCAGTGCCAGGCGTGCTGCCGCCAAAACAGCAAGCGCGCCACCAAGACTATGGCCGGTAATCCATATGGGTTGGCCGTATTGATGAGCTTTTTCTAATGCCCTGGTAATTTGGCTCCAAACCGAATCCAAGGCATTGTCAAAGCCTTTATGCACACGCCCATTCGGAGTATTCTGAAAATCGATACCGGCATCGGTGAGCCAATCTTTAAATTTTTCGGTACCACGAAAGGAGATGACAACAGCTGTGCCGTTATGAGCAATAAAAAGTTGGGTGTCGGTTGTAGCAACATTAATGAATTCGCATTTAAATCCTTGTTCCTGAAGTTTATTTTTGATTTCTTCCTCCGATTTATACGCTAGCCTGGAAGCAAGTGCCAAGGCATAAGCGTTTTTTATGGAAAACTGAGTATTGTTAGGTTCAATACTTAAATTAATCATTGCTTTTCTCTATTTTTTAATTGTATTTCTATATTCATTTTCTATCAGCCGACTATTTAATTGATCTCTTCCCCATCACAGTTTCGGTAGTAAATCGGTCATATCCCTGCAGACTTTATCTAATTGATTGACACAGCTCTTATGAATGATATTCAAATAAAATAGTGTTGATATCATGACGACGAATAT
>JBAQEN010000535.1:0-2460 GCA_049286765.1 Methylococcaceae bacterium | reverse complement strand
AATTGATAATAAAACCGGTCTCTCGAAATATCTTTCCGGCAATATCGAATTTGATAGCAATGACGGGAAACTGATACGGTCTACCTCACTGAAAAGCATCAGCGTTATACCTTCAGGACCTACACCTCCTAATCCGTCCGAACTCCTGTATTCAGCAAGGATGAAAGACCTTCTCGATGCCTTGCAAACCCTTTACAGCTTTATCATTATTGATGCACCGCCTGTCATGGGTATGCCCGATAGCATTCTCCTGAGCAGCCTTGTAGATGGCACTGTATTAGTGGTAAAGGCCGGTGAAACTCAAAAGAATGCCTTGTCGGAAACAAAAAGAATATTCAGTTCGGTAAATGACAAACTTTTGGGCGTGGTATTAAACGGAGTTAAAAAACAAGACATGAAATATGATTATTATTCGAATTATTATTCGTCCTATTTCAATGAATAGAAATTTCATTTTTCTGGTCGTCAATACGCCATGAAATTAATCATTTTCCCCCAATTCTTATGTTTTTACATGTATCCATCGCCATTCATATCTCTTAAATCATTCATTTACCACGGATCATGAAGACTAATAAATCTGGCAACGCTAATTTGAAAGTACTTGCCACTGCAACACTTATCAGGAGGTTTCATGAAAAATGCGCTCCGGGTGAAATTTATGACAAAGCCATCAGGTGCTATGAAACTCTCATTGAGAGCATTGAAAAAAAAGAAACCGCAGAAGAAATTTCTGCGTTGCTGGATATCCCAGCTGATAAGATAAGAGGATATGCCGAAGCTATTATCAATAGCCTGCTGTTTAATAAGGAACAGGACCCCTATTTATCTTTAGGCTTAAACAAAGATGCGCCTTTGTCAGCAGTAAGCAGGAGGTGGAAAAGTCTCATTGTCCTATATCATCCTGACAAGCATTTAAATCAGAATATAGCTGAAGAAAAAGCGAAAAAGATCAATGAACGTTATGAGGAAATTCAAAAGTTAAAAAAAGATGAGCTTTATAACAATTCATTCAATAATGGCTCAAGGATATGTCCCCCGGGCGGCATGAGAACAACTAATCCTGTGTACTTTAAGTATTTGCCATTATTTATTATTGGTATAGCCATGATAATAGCAATTTTGTCAATATTACTTCTTATCTTCGACAAAATACTTGCGAATTCGTTCACATCGCCGCGCGGGGCAATAGAAGTTGTGTTTCAAAATATCAGGATAAGCAGTTTTATGGGGGAAATTACATACCAAGACATTAATTCACTGCAAACAGTGATAAAAGGACTTTTTCATTATGCAAAATAACGGCTTTATCGACATACACAGCCACATACTCCCAAAGCTCGATGAAGGCCCGTCGTGCCTCAAAGAGTCTATGAAAATGCTCCAGATAGCCAGAGGAGATGGCATATCAGGGATGGTGGCAACACCTCATGTGCAGGATGGTGTTTATAATAATTCCAGAGAAAGCATTGAAAAAGCTATTTCAGAACTTGACGCGATAAATTCCGGAGTTCACCTTTATATCGGAGCTGAAGTGAGGATAAGCAGATGTCTGGCCCAGCGAATCAGCAATAACGAACTTCCATTATTAAATAACAATAATTATCTTCTTTTGGAATTACCACCTTATCTATTACCACCTATAAAGGAACTTGAAAATATTGTCAAAAACCTCAAAACTCTTAAAATAAACCCGATTTTTGCGCATCCTGAAAGAAATGTACCTATACTTAATGATTTGTCTATTATGGAACGACTCATAGGTTGCGGGGCCTCTTTTCAGGTCACTGCAATGAGTATCACCAATCGTTTAGGCAGGCGTATACAGAAAGCTACATTTAAAATGATTCAAGCGGGGTATGTTCATGCAGTTGCTTCGGACGCTCATGACGCTGAAAAAAGACCCCCTGCTCTTTCTCATGCTTATAAAATATCAACAGAGAAGTTCGGCTCAGACGTGGCAAAAAAATTATTTTATTACAATCCCTTCAAGATAGTGTCCGGAGTTGATATTGATTAGCTGAATATTGGTCAAACCCAAGACAATAATTCTTCGAGCGGTATGTAATCAGAGCTTTCGGGAAATACGCTAAAAATTCTAAAACCCGGAACTGAGTTTCAACACTCAGTTCCGGGGGATTCCGAGATAAACCAGATAATATCAGTATACTTTCGATAAGCTAGCCTGATTTGTCTGGATTAAAAGTCTTCTCATGCTACTTCCTTACAAGACGATCTCTCAAATTATTCCGGGCTGCCCGCGTACTTGCTGTTGCAGATGCTGTCTGTCTGGAAACATTCCCTGCAGCGTCATAGGCTGATACTGTGTAGGTATAGGCTGTTGAGGCCGAGAGCCCAGTATTAGAGTATGATGTTGTAGTCGCAGTAGCTATCTGAACCCCATTCCTGTATATCTTATACCCCGTCACTACAACGTTGTCACTGGAGGCTGCCCACGAA
>JBAQEN010000534.1:0-5283 GCA_049286765.1 Methylococcaceae bacterium | reverse complement strand
TCAATTTTTTCTCCTGCTTTTTCTGTTGCTTGATCAAGTTTTTTTCCAGCCTTCTCCATTGCTCCTTTAGATGTGTCAGTCGACTCATCGATGTATTCTCCGGCTTTCTCAGCCTTCTGATCCAATGACTCCTTTGCAGCTTCAATTTTAGCTTCTGCTTTATTTGTTGCTTTTTCGATTTTTTGCTCGGCATTTTCAGCAGCACGATCGATTTTTTTCCCTGCCTTTTCTGCTGTTCCTTCTTGTTGGCAACCCGCCAGTCCGAAAACAGCGGATAAACAGGTAATAACTAAAACTCTGTCTGCTGAAATATTTTTCTTGTACTCATTTTTCGTTTTCATGGGTAATTCCTTAGTGTTGTTTTTTAAAAGCGCGTCAAGTGGCATAGTGTCGCTCCCGTCAGAGAATAAAAAAACCTCTCTCAAAGTTATGCATAACAAAACCCCACTGTGATTTTTTCTTGAATAGGTGCAATAGCATTATCAAGTTTTAAGTATTTATTGATGGTTCCTCTGCCAAGGGCGGGCCATGCATTTCTGACCGCCACATCGATGAACCCATATTTTTTGTGTTGTAAACGGCGTGGAGAATAAATGCTGCCCATCCTGACTCCGGCCCCAATTATTCATTTCTCAGATGTATCCATTACTTCATTTCCGTCAGGTCGCCCGCTGGTATAGCCCCATCGGAACGCCCTTTAAGATAGGCATACAGGTCGTCAATGCCATCGACCACGGTTTTGTTGCCACTGAACGAAACCATGTTCCCATGGCCTTCGATAACTACCCGCCGGAAATGTTCTTTAGTCTGATTTTTCAGGCTCCGAAGTAGATTCGGATTGCTCACGTTACCCTCTCCAGTTGATTGATGGCAGCTTCCGCAAGCTTCCTTTCTGTAAATATTCCAGCCGTTGAAAGTAGCTTTATCGACTTTGCTCCCTTCGACCTTATAAAGAGGTTGTGCAAAGACAAGCTGGTTGGTAAATAATACAAGGCCGCCAATCATAACAGCGACCGGCAAAATTTTAAGTTTAATACGAAATATTTTGTTCATTGTGAACTCACTCAAAGCATAAGTTGTGGAATACCCCTATTCATTCGCAGACTACAGCAACTGCGTAAGCAGCAGCCGCGTCTCTACCTCCATCAATTCGACAAAATTTCCGAGGACTAACGATCGATGCGCTGCCAGAGGAAGCGCATCAATCGAGAATGATATGCCTCGTTTCTCGTCACAACCAATTAGACTGACGTTTCCCCAGTCGAGGAAATATCTTCTGCATGAGCCTGCTCAAAGATTTTTTTCGCTTTATCAACCCCTTCGCTGCTATCCGTATGGACAGAAATCAGTGCGCTGCCTCCCTTGATTTTTCCTTCATAGCGCTTGGCTTCATACTCCGGAATACCCAAACCGATCAGAGCGCCAGCCAAACCGCCAGTGGCTGCGCCTACTGCCGCACCGCTCAGCGCCCCCATAATGGGTCCTGCGGCGATTAACGGACCGACGCCTGGAATAGCCAGAGCGCCAATCCCGGCTAACAAGCCGAGCACAGCGCCAGTGCCTAAACCCACTGTTCCGCCAATAGCCGCTCCTTCCGGCGCTTTGGTGTGCTTTTCATGGGCAAAATCCTTGGTCGTGGATTTGTCGGGAAACAGCACCGATATATCATTGGTTGAAAAACCAGCTGAATGCAGGTTACTAACAATGGTCTCTGTCTGATCGAGATTTTGAGCGATACAAAAAACTGCTTTAGTCATGTCGTTCTCCTGGGCCTTTATGGCTTTTTAATTTCAAGTTGATTATCTACCTTCAATACACCCGGTGTATGTTTAGCGATTTTTTTAATTTTCTTGCTTTCTTTCTTACTTTCAACTGGCCCGCGCAAAGTCACCACTCCATTACGAGTGATGATTTTTACATTCTGCGCATTGACTGATAGCGATTTATTTCTAATCACGGCTTCTCGTATGGCAGCCGTTATTTTGATATCGCTTTCGGTTTCCTTTTGATCTTCCGGGGTTAATGTAGTGTTATCCTTGTCCCGTACATTGCGCTCGGTATTTTCCAATGCCGAGTCGGCCGCTAAATAGATTGCGGAATTCTGTTCGGCTCGAACAGGACCGGTCATCATTATTAAACCGCCCGTTAAAGTGAACAGGGTTATCAGTAATCGTATAGTCATAGTTATCTCCTAATATTGAGTGTTTCTTTTTCAAGATAATTGAATGGCATCCATGCCGGGTTTTTCCTTCTGATTCAACGAATGATCATCCTCTCTATTTAACGGCCAACAGTATCGTTAATGTGCAGTGGAATTAATCCGTTGTTGCCCGGAAAACCAGTTATCGCATCGGCAACAAGGCTGAACTTTGGGTTTACCTAAAGTTTCTGGCGATTAATGATTGAAAATCAGATAAATAATGATCAGTACAATCACCGGCACGCCTAACAGCCAGCCTATAAAATATCTACCTAAATTCATGACGCACCTCCGCAAAAATATTTTTATAATAGTTAATTTTTTATTGACTTCGGCTTACATTCAAGCTTCCTCTCACAAGACATCATGATGTAAGCTGTTAAAAAGTTTAGTGGAACGGCTTCCTGGAGTCTGTGCGCTGTCGCACATTGAAAATAAATCGTTTTAGCTGTACAGACTCAGATTTTTGAAATTATTCTGATCTTCTCTCAAAATCTTTTTTGCAGTTCCTCCGGTAAACCATTTAAGTACGGTCATCTGGTGGCTTGCAGATTCGGCTATTAAGTCTAAGTCGTGCGCGTTTCCGAACCATCCCGTAAAAAATCCTTCGCTATGTTCGATAACGTACCGACTTAGCTAATTGGTAACCCTATTATTGCAAACGAAACGAGCCTCGCCCTGTGGCACGGCATTTGGGGTCCATCCATGGAGATTGATAACCCGCGGCTATCCGCTGCCATGAGCCGCGCAACCTGGAAGCCTCAAGTCTGACCTTTAAAATTTTGAGGACAATGTTATGACAAAGACCACACTTAAACCCTCCATGCAGCACGAAGAGGACGCAATCACGCTACTCACTGAAGATCACAAGAAGGTAAAAAAACTGTTTGCAGATTTTGCCAAACTCGCCAAGGGTGATGGCTCCGATAAAGCAAAATCAGAAGTGGTCCGGCAGATATGCATGGAGCTGACCATCCACGCCCTAGCCGAAGAAGAAATCTTTTACCCGGCGGTTCGCGCCGCCATCAAAGACAACGATTTGATGGACAAAGCTGACGTGGAACATGCCGGGGGCAAGAGCCTCATTGTGCAACTAAAGGCCATGACACCTGCTCACGACCACTATGACGCAACGGTTACCGTGCTCGGCGAGAGCTTCGATCATCACGTAAAGGATGAAGAAGAAAAAATGTTTCCCAAGGCAAAGAAAGCCAAGGTCGACACTGTCGCTCTTGGTGCAGCTTTGACCCAACGCAAGCAGGAATTGCTGGTGGAAAGGGGCGAAGCCCGCCAATAAAGGCCAGGAAATCCCAATCGCGTGGGGTGTCGCCATTTTTACGAAACGTGAAATGAACCAGTCCGATTTCAGGAGCAAAAAATATCGACACGCTCTGCTTTGGCTGCCCTGCGGCTTCGCGAATTTCAGTGCCGATATATTACCAAAACGGTTGCAGTGGCACGCGGCGGCGTGAAGTCAATTAAGAATGACATGCAATTTAAATAGACTAAAATAGACGAGGAAACTACCATGGAAATTACAGACAAATTATCCAATTCCGCACATGAGGCTTACGGCAAGATCGCCGATGCGACCAGCCAGGCTGCGGAGGCGCTTGGCGAAAAAGGAGAGCAGCTGAAAAAAGCCGAGCAAAGATTGATGAAGAATTGCCGAGGATATATCAGCGACAACCCCATAACGTCGGTGAGTATCGCGGTAGCGGCCGGCTTTCTGCTGAGCCGCCTGATGTGCCGGCGTTAGACCGAACGTCAAGCATCATGAACCCGAACGCCGCAAATGTCTTGTGGCCCAAATAGAGAGGAAACCATCATGGATACAATAGACAAAACAGCTAATTCCGCACGTAAGTCTGTCGATAAGGTTGCCAGTGCAACCAATCAGTCCGTAGAAATGCTTGGCGAAAAAGGTAAGCAACTGAAAAATGCCGAGCAGCAATTGATGAGAAATTACCGTAGTTATGTCCGCTACAATCCCTGGGTATCGCAGTAGGTATCGGTTTTATTAAAAGTGTAAGTTTTTTACGGTAATGCAAGCGCTTTATTGCTACATTTGGCTAACTTATTTCATGCACGTTCCTAAGTTACCTGAATGGGCACAAAACTGATGACATCAATCGACACCCTCATCGCTGTTAGCAAACAACTGCGTTTATTATTCATTTCTTCCCTGGTGCTGATTGCCTTAAGCGCCCATGCGCAAGATGCTGAAAATGCCGATGATCTGTTTCAACAAATCCAGTCACTGCAAAGCCGGATGAACATTCAGATCACTGGCTTGGAAAGAATCCAGAATGAAGAAAAAGTCATGACCAGCGGCAGTTTGGAGCAGCAAATTGAACAGATCTTGGCTTCGTTTAATCACATCATTAGCCGGAATGCCAAAGGACAGATTGAGCGCATCGTCATTATCAATAAAAAACAAAAACCGGAAGTCAATCGTATTGTTTTGCCAACCAGTCTGCAAGGTAATCATTTCATGGTTTCCGTAGCCATCTCAGGTAATGGCGGCATATGGCAAACCCTGGATATGATTATCGACACAGGGGCGGATTTGGTCGTTTTGCCGGAATCGATGATAGATCGATTAGGCATTGCCGATAGCACTTTTACCAAGCGAACTATGCAGACCGCTAATGGCATGACCGAAGCAAAAATAGGCACGTTGCAGGAACTGAAAATTGTCGGGGAAACCATTGAAAATGTAGAAGCGGCCTTCATTCCCGACACTCTTTTAGGGAAAAACAGTTTATTGGGAATGAGTGTCTTAGGGCGTTATCAAATAAACATCGATGATAAAACCCAATTGATCACGCTAATTAAAAAATAACCTGATTGGCAAGAATCTTCCGCCATCCGCAGCCAAGCCTCAGGCCGTGGGCCGGTAGCCACTGTAGCCACCAGCAGGCGCTCAGGTAGCGTTTTGAGCTGAAACCGGCGATTGAACCGATAGGCAATTGCGGCCAAGTAGCGTCCAGCGTACTTGCCGAAGTTAAACGCGTGGTAAGCACCGCTCAGGCTGGTCTTGATATTGCCTAGCACCGTGTTGACCCAGCGGAACTCCGGCA
>JBAQEN010000533.1:0-2981 GCA_049286765.1 Methylococcaceae bacterium | reverse complement strand
CCCTTGGCCTGGCCAAGCGCGATCTGCATGATTTCTTCTGTGATGCCGGTGATCTTGATGTCCATCTGCAACGAGGTGACGCCATTGTCCGTGCCGGCCACCTTGAAGTCCATATCGCCCAGATGATCTTCATCACCCATAATGTCAGATAAAACCACGAAGCTATCGCCTTCTTTAATCAGGCCCATTGCAATACCCGCAACCGGTGATGTAATCGGCACACCCGCATCCATCAATGCCAGACTGCTGCCGCATACCGAAGCCATCGAACTTGAACCATTGGACTCAGTGATTTCAGAAACTACACGAATGGTATAAGGGAACTCATCCATGTTAGGCAACACGGCTGTGACGCCACGTTTTGCTAAACGGCCATGACCGATTTCACGGCGTTTTGGCGAACCGACAAAGCCCGTCTCACCGACACTGTATGGAGGGAAGTTATAATGCAGCATAAACGGTTCTTTATATTCACCCGCCAAGGCATCAATGATTTGGGCGTCACGTTGAGTACCCAGTGTCGCCACTACCAGCGCCTGAGTTTCTCCACGCGTAAACAAGGCTGAACCGTGTGTTCTGGGTAATACACCTGTTCTGACTGTAATCGGCCGGATCGAATCCAAAGCGCGGCCATCGATGCGTTTGCCTTCATTAAGAATAGCGTTGCGAACAATACGGTATTCCAGGTGTTCAATAATGGTGCGTATATCATTTTCGGCATAACTTACCGATAACTTTTCTACAATGGCGTTACGAATGCCTTTTAGGTGATCTTGGCGAACTAATTTTTCCGCAATGGTATAGGCGGCTTTAATCTCGGCCTCAACTGCTTCTGTGACTAATTCGACCAATTCAGCATTAGCCTCGGGAGCCACCCACTCAACAATACCCGTACCTGCGGTCTGCGCAAATTCATTAATGGCATTAATAGCGATCTGCATTTGCTCATGGCCAAACAGAACAGCGCCCAACATGACTTCTTCTGATAAACCTGCCGCTTCAGATTCAACCATCAATACGGCATGCGCTGTGCCGGCTACAACCAGGGTTAATTGAGATTCTTTTAAAGCAGAAGGAGACGGATTTAACAAATAACTGCCGTCTTTATAACCCACACAAGCAGCGCCTATTGGCCCGTTAAAGGGTAATCCTGAAACTGCCAAAGCAGCAGACGCACCTAAAAGCGCTGGAATTTCCGGATCAACTTCCGGATTCAAAGACACCACTGTGGCAATAATCTGAACTTCGTTAGTGTAGCCCTCAGGAAAGAGCGGACGAATGGGCCGGTCAATCAATCGGGAGGTCAGGGTTTCTTGTTCGCTCGGCCGCCCTTCCCTCTTGAAAAAGCCGCCGGGTATTTTACCCGCTGCATAAGCTTTTTCCTGATAATTAACAGTTAATGGAAAAAAATCGCCGCCATTGGCTTCTTTTTTACCAACGACGGTGACTAGCAATGTTGTACCATCGACATCAATTATGACAGCGCCGTCTGCTTGACGCGCTATTTCACCAGTTTCTAGCGTAACGAGTTGATCGCCATACTGAAATTCTTTCCTGATAGGGTTCACTATTTAAGGTTCCTTTGTATAAAGGTTATTTAATGGGTTGGCGTCGGGTTAGCCAGTCTTCCTGTGCGAAATGCCGACAGGCTAACCCGACCTACAACTGTACCGTTTCCGGGAGACTTTCTACTTACGCAAACCCAGCCGCTCAATCAATGAACGATAACGGTTGTTGTCTTTATTTTTCAAATAATCCAGTAACTTGCGGCGCTGATTAACCATACGCAACAAGCCACGGCGCGAGTGATTGTCTTTTTTGTGCGCCGCAAAGTGTGGTGTTAAATGGGTAATGTGCGCTGTCAACAGTGCAATCTGTACTTCAGGCGACCCGGTATCGGTTTCTGATTGGCGATACGCTTCAACGACCGCTTTTTTTTGTTCTGCAGTAAATGGCATTTGTAATCCCTAAGATTAAAAATTTAAAATAAAGCCGTCAAATGACGACTCCTTAATACACTGATTTCCACGATAGGGTGTAGAAATCAATATATTCATTGTAGAGAACGCAATTTATTGCCTCTCCAGATTTCACAGACACGTTAAATCGCATCTCTACTCGTTGTACAAATTGAACAACTTTTTCGGCACTAGTTTACCATCCATTAGCATTTCTCCCAAGCCCAAAAAGACAGCAGCATGATACATTCTTACCGTTCCTAGGAACGTTCCCAAACGGGAATCAGGGGACCTCAGAAAATTGATCGATTGCCCATATTTTATAGAAATGACTTGTTCATCAGATAAAAGGACAGAAGTTAATGCCTCCAAAGGTTTATCGACATTGATCAGACATTGAAACAAGTCTTGCTCATTCATAGCCGTCAACTGTTCAATGGTTTTGGCATTTTTAATACTAAATTGACCGGCTTCAAGCCGGCGCAATGCTGCCACGGTTCCGCCGCATCCCAGATTGTGTCCGATATCTTCAGCCAGTGACCGGATATAAGTACCTTTCGAACAAAAAACCTCCAACGTTAAGCTGTCTTTGAAAAAATCCAGTATTTTCAAATCGAAAATAGTGATATTCCTCGCTTTGCGCTCGACGGATTTACCTTCCCTTGCCAATTCATAAAGCTTTTTACCGTTATACTTTAAAGCCGAATACATCGGCGGAATCTGCTCGATTTCGCCGGTAAACGTTTTCAAACAGGCCTGTATCTGATCAACTGAGAATTCAGGCACCGGTTTGGACTCTATAACGACACCTTCAGCATCACCGGTATCGGTCATAACACCCAGATGAATAACGACTTGATACCGTTTATTATCATCCAGCATTAATGCAGATACTTTGGTGGCCTCGCCAAAACAAAGCGGCAGCAAACCCGTTGCCAACGGATCCAGACTACCGGTATGCCCGGCTTTATTGGCGTTAAACAAACGCCTTACTTCCTGCAAGGCCTTGTTTGAAGACACGCC
>JBAQEN010000532.1:0-6696 GCA_049286765.1 Methylococcaceae bacterium | reverse complement strand
TGGTTTTTTTATCCCCTTTAACTTTATCTGTGAGCTTTGCCAATGATGCAACATGGTCGTGTGAGCAGAACAAGGATAGTAAAGAATGGGTTTGTGTTGGTGCTAAAAAACCGGCAGCTAAAACCAGTGAAACAAAGCTTCCAGCCAAGACCGAACCGCTTAAGACCGAGCAACCGTTTGTATCTGAACCTGTTGAAACCACGGCTCCAGTTATAGCTGAGCCTGTTCAGGCCATTGATCAGGCTACCGAACCGGCTAAGGCCATGCAGCCAGTAATGCCGGAACTTGTACCGATAAACAAGGAGGCGGTCATTAAGGCTGAACCGGTTGAAAGCTCTCAGCCAGTCGCCCCTGTGGTTGTTGAAGAAAAGCAGCCGGTTGAACCTGCAACAGTTAACAGTATTCAGCAGGGAGCATTACCTCCACCTCAAAAATCGGCTCTCGATAGCAATAAGCTTTCCGGCGAGCAAGCCAGACGTCCAGGTTGGAGCTGTGATGCCAATAAAGAAGAGGGAAACTGGAATTGCCAGTTGGTTGGCGCTGATCCTAAAGGTCAGGCTCAAGCGGTTGCAGTGGATGAACAGCAGATAGGTTTACTGGAACCGGCGTTTGATCATCAACAAGAACAAACCTTTAGCACGCTAACATCGCAGCTGAAATATGATCCGTGGGCAAACTGCTCATTTATAGGAACCGGTACAAAACGAGATTTTCTGCCGGGAGCAGACTTGAGAGAAACTTCTCCTCTGGATGTTAAATCAAATTATTCAGAAATATTTGACAATGAAATTGGCAGTTATTTGGGGAATGTTGAAATGACGCGTGCTGATCAGCGTGCGTCATCCAATACAGCGAATTATGACAGTGTTTCAGAAGTGCTGGATCTGCACGGTGATGTCTTTTACAGCGAAGATGAATTGGCATTGCACAGTGACACAGCTACGCTTGAATTGGCCAATGACCAGGCTAAGCTGAGAGGTGTGCAGTTTATTGCGCCATCGGCGCCGTTTAGAGGGCAGGCGAATGTGGCTTATCGCGATAGTAAATCTTTCTCTCGTTATAACAAAGTTGCATTCACCAGTTGCCGTCCCGGCAATCAGGACTGGGTAGTTCATGCATCTGAATTGAAAATGAATAAGGTGTCCGGTAAAGGCGCTGTAAAGAATGCCTGGATTGAATTTAAAAGCGTGCCTGTATTTTATACTCCCTATCTGTCCTTTCCTATTGATAACAGACGGCTTTCCGGGTTTCTTGCGCCCGTGTTCGGGAATACGAAGAATAGTGGATTTAATATATCGGCGCCTTATTACTGGAATATTGCTCCAAACTATGATGCGACATTATTCCCCCGGTATTTGACCAAAAGAGGTCCGTTATTGGCAGGCAATTTCCGCTATCTGGCCGAACAATCAAGGGGCAATGTTGCCATGGAGTTCATGCCGGATGATCAACTGCTCAATAAGCCGCGATATCTGGGCTCGATAAAGAACATTTCGCAATTTTCGCCGAATATCAGTTCAAACCTTGATTTGAATTATGTTTCTGACAAAACCTATTTCGCCGAGCTTGGCAATGCATTGAGTTTCGCTAATTACAATTATCTTAGAAGTACTGCCGATGTTAATTATGTAAATCAAGGGGTTTCCTTTACCACTCGAGCTGAGAATTACCAGTCAATCAGTACCACTAATATTCCCAATGCGGTTCTACCTTATCGAAAATTGCCGCAAATAAACCTTAATCTGGATCATGCTTTCCAGTTTATGCCGCTCTATACGACGATGGAAAATGAATATGTCTATTTTCAACACAGTGATATGGTTAATGGCCAGCGTATAAATACCAAGCCCTCAGTCAGTGTCCCATTGCAAACGGCCAGCGCATTTTTTACGCCTAAAGTGTCACTTCAACACACACAGTATTTACTGAGTAATCAAATACAAGGGACTCAGACACCAAACTCTATTTCTCGAACCCTGCCTATAGTGTCTGCTGATAGCGGTTTGTTCTTTGAGCGGGGGCTTGATATTGCCAATACTCCCTATTTGCATACTCTGGAACCTCGCTTATTTTATTTATATATTCCTTTTAAGAATCAAGATGATATACCTCTATTTGATACTGCGCAGTATGATTTTCAGTACGGCACTATGTTCAGGGAAAACAGCTTTAGTGGCACCGACAGAATACAGGACGCCAATCAGATAACGACTGCCTTAACTTCCCGGTTGATTGACGATAAAGACGGTCTGGAAAGGCTAAAATTGAGTGTGGGAGAAATTTTTTATTTTCGAGACAGACTGGTCACAGCGCCAGGTGTTCCGGTACAAACCGGCAGTTTTTCGAATGTGGTTACTGAACTGAGCAGCGAATTGACGAAGCATTTATCCGTTTCAACAGGGTTGCAATGGAATCCTGAAAAAAATGCTATTGAACGAGGCAAAGCGGCACTGCATTTTGGCACTGAGGCTAATGAGATTTTCAATATAGGTTATATCTACAGAAATAATCCGCTTGTCACTGATGGAAGTAATGACATTACCCAGAGTGATATATCATTTCGTTGGCCGATTTATGACAACTGGTATGCAATGGGGCGCTGGCAGTATTCGTGGTTGTATGGTACAACACAAGATGGTTTTTTTGGCCTGGAAAAGGAGAATTGCTGCTGGCGTTTTCGCGTTGTTGGCAGACATTACATCAACAATATTAACAGCGATCCTAATACAATCGTTAGCAGCGCCAATCTGCAGCCCACGGGTACCGCACAGAATGGCGTATTTTTCCAGATTGAGCTAAAAGGCTTAACAGGCATTGGAGAAAATCTGGACAATTTCTTTGAACAGACTATCTACGGTTATCGGAAACAAAAATGATTGAACGGAACACTATAAAAACAGCGATTTTCACCTTATTGTTTTGTACTTTATTGTTCAATAACTATCTGATAAACGCTGAAGTTCTTGATAAAATTATCGCAGTTGTTGAGGATGACGTTATTCTAGAAAAAGAATTAAACAGAGAAGTATTGGCAATTGCACAGAGAATACAGACCAGCCAGAGCCAGATGCCGCCGGAGTTTGTTTTGCGTAAACAGGTACTGGAAAAAATGATAGTCGATAAGCTGCAACGGCAGTTAGCGGAAAAAGCGGGGATTACGGTTACCGAGGAAATGCTTAATAGTTCGGCAGCAGACATTGCCCAAAGGAACAATATGACTCTCGGGCAATTCAGGACAGAACTGGAACGGCAGGGCATGTCCTATAAAAGCTTTTTAGATAATATGCGTAATGAAATCATTATCAATCAATTACGCAGCAGAGAAATTGGCGGGCGTATTAAAGTGACTGATAGAGAAGTTGAACACTTCATGGAAACTCAGGAAAAAATTGGTGAAGGGGATTCAGTTCAGTATCATTTAGGTCATATACTGATTGCAGTCAAGGAAGCGGCATCAGCAACAGAGATACAAAGAGCCCGGAGCAAAGCCGATGATCTGGTTCAGAAACTGCGTTCCGGGCAGGATTTTACCCAAATAGCGATGAGTGATTCAGACGACGACAATGCTTTGAAAGGCGGTGATTTGGGTTGGCGAACCATGAATGATGTACCGACGCTGTTTGCTGACAGGGTCGGTGCGATGAAACCAGGGGAAGTGGCAGATCCAATCCGCAGTCCCAGCGGCTTTCATATTATTAAAATGCTGGAAGTCAAGGGCCTTGATAATCATATAATTACAAACACCAAGGTTCGGCACATTCTAATAAAAACCAATGAGTTGGTAGATGATGAAGAAGCGCAAAAGCGCTTACTGGCATTAAAAGCGCGTATTGCAGACGGTGATGATTTTGCTGCCCTGGCACGTGCTCATTCAGATGATAAAGGCTCGGCGCTCAAGGGTGGTTCACTGGATTGGGTCGGTCCTGGAGACTTGGTCAAGCCGTTTGAAGAAGCGATGGGGAAATTGAACATCAATGAGATTAGTGAACCTGTGCAAACCCAGTTTGGTTGGCATTTGATTCAGGTTCTCGATAGAAAAGACAAAGATAATAGCGTAGAACAAAAAAAGAATCTGGTTAGAGATGCCATCCGTAAACGAAAAATTGAAGAAGAAACGGAGCTTTGGATACGCAGGTTACGCGATGAAGCCTATGTGGAAATTTATCTTTAATTTCTATATCTACCCAATATAAATCGTTGCGTTTCTTGTGGTGTATTTATTGAAAAATGTATGATCGATTACTTTAGCAAAGATGAGCCGTTGAAAAATCGGATACTACAGATTCTAAATAGCAATAATCTGGAAGCTCAACGTAACTTAATCAGCGCTATAACCGCTGAACTGGAAATCGATAATTTAACCTGCGCTGCCGCGCTGGTGCATTTGATGCAGATTACTTGCCCATTAGACAACTTTGCAGATAAAAAAATAGAGCTTAAACCATCAACGAATAACCATCGATCGAATATTAAAATGGTTCGTTATCGTTTGGATGTAGGCAGTAAACACCAGGTCACCGTGGAAGCACTTAAAAAAGTGTTGATTGAAGAATCGGGCGTTGACAAAAACAATATCAGTAATGTTAATATTCAAGGCTTATACACGCTTATTGAGTTGCCAGATGAAATGCCGCCGGATATATTCCAACATTTAAAATCGGTAGAAATTAATCAGCATAAACTGGATATAAGACGTGTAAAAAACCGTAATAATAAAAAGCGCGGGAATCATCACATTCGCCGGGGGCGGCAGCAGAATCCCAAGTCCGGCAATGAAGTTTCAAATCAGGCCAATAGTAAAAATTCATAAGGCGTTTCATTTAATGAGTTAAGGCTTTGTACAGATGACACACAAACTGATGCTAGGCTGGCGCGAATGGGTGGGGTTGCCGGAATTTGATATTGCCCAGATCAAGGCCAAGGTTGATACCGGCGCGCGTTCATCGGCTTTACATGCGTTTATTATCGATCCTTATCGAAAAGGCGGACAGCGCTGGATTATGTTTGCTATCCATCCCATACAGAAACACACCGAGGTATCGATTGAATGCCACGCTCCGATTAAAGACCGGCGTCTGGTATCGGATTCCGGGGGGCATAAACAACGCCGCTATGTCATAGAGACCCGGTTAATTTTAGGCCAATCGCTTATTACAACAGAAATGACGTTGACCAACCGGGATGGCATGCTGTTTCGAATGCTGTTAGGCCGGACTACCATGAATAACCGTTATAATATTGATCCGAACGCTTCTTATTTGCAGGGGAAACCGGATATTTCTGGAGGCCATCGCTGATTGAAGCAGTCGCTATTATTAAAGTAATCGGTAAAAGTGCTTCTAACTATATTAAACGTTCAATCTTGCTTGTATCTATTAATTTACGTTGCAGCTTAGTTAAGCAGCCCGCATCCGTTGTATTTCTGAAGCGGGTTGTTTGGCCGGTGTATAGATCGAGTGTTAATCAGGCTGATTAGTTAAAATCTTTACAATTGATGCTTTTGAGAGAACCTGTGTGCAAGGGAACAATGCATGATCTTACCGAAGGCTATTCATTAATGATTCATCTTTCGTTTGGTAAGTTAGATGAGTTAGATGGTTTTGTGCATGGTTAGCCAGGATTTCAGTATTACAATCATTATAGTGTAGAGCCTGTTTAGGTTCAACTGCCCAATTAATCCGATAGCGAACGCGGTTTATGAGCGTAATGTCAATTACTCAATTTTCCTGAGAAATAAAATTTATGAACAAGAGTTTTATCGTAACGGCTTTCATCACGCTGATGATTTTTGCAAGAAGCGGCAGTGCCGATCAATACAGTCTTCCTGTACAGCTGAATTATGGCCTTATTAAAAAAGCCTTGGTTACTCAGCTTTATACCGGTACAGGGACTGTTGCAGAGCTTTGGAATGACCGGCAGGGATGCAGTTATCTCAAGCTTTCCAATCCCCGGATTAGCGGTGAACAGGGCCAAATCAAACTATTGAATGATATAGATGCACGGTTTGGAACCGGGCTGGGCGGGGGGCAATGCGTCACGGTTTTTGAATGGGGAGGGGTTTTGGAAACCTTGCAGCAGCCCACAATCGACAGGACACAGTCTGTCTTGAGTTTGCCTGTTACCAAAATTAGCGCTTCTGACCGGCAAGGGCGGCAATTGATCAACAATGAACTTCAGGGATTGATTAAACGCGTTGCCGAACCCAAGCTTTCCGAAGTTAAAATTGATTTAAACAAATCGCGTGCAGACATTGTAAAGACGGTGGCTGAATTTTTGCCTAAAGAGAATGCCGCTGAAGTTAAAGAGGCGCTCAATACCTTAAAATTCAGCAGCGTTGATGCTAACGATACGGGTGTCACCATTAAACTCGCCTTTAATGCCCCCGCTAAGGCGGCAGTCAAGAAACCGGCAGCCGCATTAAGCGATGCCGAACAACAACAATGGCAAGCTAGCTGGCGGGAATGGGATGAATTTTTGAGTAAAGCCATTCAACAGGCATCCGATGATGCCAAATCACCCGAATTGCGTGATACCTTGATGGAAATTCTGCTGGAAGCGCGCAGCGCCTTTCAGTCCGGTTTAAAGGAGCATGACGCTAAAGGGGATGATCCGGTCCGGTTATTTTTTACCCAGACCTGGCAGCGTCTGGGGCCGGCATTAGATACCCTGGCCAAGGAGTTGCCGGAAATTCAGGGC
>JBAQEN010000531.1:0-5509 GCA_049286765.1 Methylococcaceae bacterium | reverse complement strand
CAAAGTCAATTTTGAATCGGTTTATATTCCTAACGAAAACGATTTCTTTCATGAGAACGGATTGCTTTATCTAGATTCTAATGATCTGCAATCCTTATCCAACAATTTGTCCCAGGCTCAGCCCTTTATAGGGAGAATTGCCCAAGAGCCTAATCTGACAGGCTTTTTTTCAATTTTTGAAGATGCTTTAACGACGTCCAACAAAAACCAGGAATTGCCTATCGATTTGCCGCCACTGATTGATAAAGTGTCGCTTGCCCTACATAAAAGCATGAATGGTGAAAATAACCTGCTCTCCTGGGAAACGTTGATTGCTGAAAAAAAAATAAGTGGGAATGGCTCTGGTAAAGGCTTTATTAATGTCTCGCCCCGATTTGAATATACACAAATCCGCCCGGCCGAAAGCGCGATCAACGCTATTCGCAAAGCCATTGCTGAAATCCAGCAACCTGATTTGCCCTCGGTTAAGGTTTGGATCACAGGAGAAGTCGGCCTTGAGGACGATGAATTGGTGGGTATGAGTAGTGGTACTTTTAACGCTAGTATTTTTTCTATTGTGTTGGTGTTTTTTATTTTACTGATTGCCTATCACTCCGTTTTGTTTACAGTTGCCACACTGTTTACTTTGGCTTTAGGCATGGTTTTTTGTGGGGCTTTTGCTGCTTTTTCCGTAAAGGAGTTGAATTTGATTTCAGTTGCTTTTGCCGTATCCAATATTGGCTTGGGAGTTGAATATGCCATTCATTTTTGTTTACGCTACCGAGACAATCTGCTGCATCATGTTCACAGAGAAAGAGCAATTCGGAGCACATTAATATCCACCAGCCCCTCTTTAATATTGTGTGCGGGTACGACGGCTATCGGGCTTTACGCCTTTATACCGACTGATTATAAAGGGGTGTCTGAACTGGGTTTGCTGGCGGGAACGAGCCTTTTTATCTGCCTATTAGTGACCTTGACGGTTTTACCTGCGCTATTAAGATATATCCCGGTTTCCGAAGAGTCAGAACCCCCATCTACTCATCCTGCCTTGACAACATTGGGAGAAAAATTGGCGGCATTCACGCTGCATTACGCCAAATCCATTTCCATAGCAACCTGTCTTTTAGCTGTTATATCCACGGTACTTGTTTTTAAAGTCAAAACGGATTTCAATCCGATTAATTTGCGTGATCCAAATACTGAATCAGTTATTGCTTTCAAAAATTTGAACAAAGATCCGGATACTACGCCGATGACTTTGACGGTTCTGGCAGAAGATGAGCAGAAAGCCAAGGCTATACAGCAAAAACTTTCGGAATTGAATTCGGTTGATAAAACGATCAGTTTTTTTGATTTTATGCCTTCCGCCCAAGAAGAGAAATTAGCGATAATTGAAGATATGGCAATGGTGCTAGGATCGCAAACAAAGGGTTTTCCAGCTCTAAAACCCGATAATGATCCGACTCCAGGCATTAACCGGCTGATAAGAGCCATAGATAATATCTTGCCTGATAAAACCAATGCTCATGAAATTTCAGCGTTAAAAACATTTAAAATGGAGTTACAGGATATGTTGATTGAGCTAGAGACAAGACAAGAGCCAAGTCGGCGCATGTTTATTGAGAAAATACAAACTACGCTGCTCGGTACATTACCAAACGCCATGAACGAACTATTAGTCGGTTTAAATGCCCGGGAAGTCACGTTGGAGGATTTGCCACTGGACATCAAAGAAAGATGGCTGAGCAAGGAAGGATGGTACCGTATCCAGATATTCCCTAAAAAAGACTTGAATGACTTGAGCAATCTGCAACAGTTTATTACCGATGTTCAATCGATAGTGCCTGAAACAACGGATTTGCCTATTATTTACTGGGAGTCGATGAAAGAAGTGGTTGGCTCCTTTCAAAAGGCGATTACGATCGCATTAATCACCATTGCGCTGCTTTTATATGGAATACGACGCAATTTTACCGATACCTTGTTGGTAATGACACCACTGATCCTGGCGGGATTATTCACGATGGCGAGTACGGTACTCACCAATACTCCTATAAACTATGCCAATATAATAGCGTTGCCGTTGTTACTGGGGCTCGGTGTTGATAACGGCATCCACATGGTTGAAAAGCTGCATCATTCAGTTTCTGAAGAACAAAACATCTACCAATCCAGCACAGCCAGAGCGATGTTTTATGGCGCGTTAACCACGGCTTCCAGTTTTGGCGGCTTAGCTTTTTCATCACATCAGGGCATTGCCAGCATGGGGTTAGTGATTACGATGGGTATTTTCTGGATTATGACATGCACCTTTATTATCCTTCCCGCCCTTAGCAAACTAGTCTTAAGGCGGAAATAAAATAACGGGTGGATAAGAAATCTAACTATGCCGGAGCAGTCAAGTTTTGGTTCTTTAGCCTTAAAAATAACGGCCATTAATCAGGAAATGAACCAAAATACTGCCGAAGTAACCCAGCATGATGGCCGGGGTCCATTTTAAATGGCTAACAAAAGTATAAATGCCCTTGGCCTGTCCCATTAAACCCACTCCGGCCGCTGATCCCACCGCCAACATACTACCGCCCACGCCGGCTGTCAACGTTACCAACAACCACTGACCTTGAGAAATATCAGGCGCCATGGTCAGTACGGACAGCATAATAGTGCCGTTATCGATAAAGGCTGAGGCAATCCCTACCAGGATATTTGCCACGGTAGGGTCGATACTGCCGTAAAGATGATGGGATGCCACACCCAGATAGCCGATGAAGCTCAACCCCCCGACGCCGACCATTACCCCGTAAAAAAACAACAGCGTATCCCATTCCAGATTAGCGACTTTCTGGAAAATATCAAATGGCAGCTCCTTCGCCACCCGTTTATTTGCCTCTGCTTGCGGATTGTTCATGTATTTCATCGGGGCGAAATAATCAATTTTGACATCGGTCAAATCTTCTGGTACTGATCCTGCGTAGGAATCGTGAGTTTTTTGCAGGTAATAACTGAAAAACTTCAAATAGGTCAATCCCATCATCATGCCAGCGGCGGGTGGCAGGCTCAGGAAGTTTTCAAAGCAAGCCGACGTAATAATCGTCAATACAAATAAAAAGATGATTATCCAGCCGCCCCGCTTCATATCCTGAGCTTCCATTACCGCCGCAGGCCTTTCCTTCGGAATAAAGAAATGCATGATAGCTGCTGGTATAGAGAAGTTGACGATGGCAGGGATCAGCAGCGAAAAGAAATCGGTGAACGGCACTACACCCTTTTGCCATACCAGCAATGTGGTGATATCGCCGAAAGGGCTGAATGAGCCGCCTGCATTGGAAGCGACCACAACATTGATGCAGGATAAGGTAACAAAGCGTGGACTGTCTTTACCCATAGCTAAAATAACCGAACCCATCAGCAGGGCGGTAGTGAGATTATTGCAGCCGGACGAAATAAAGAATGCCTGAAAGCCGGTAATCCAGAATAATTGCCGGTAACTGAAATTTTTGCTTAACAACCAGACCCGCAGACTATCAAATACGCCACGGTCTTCCATCGCATTCAAGTAAGTCATAGAAACCATGATGAATAAAAACAGCTCTCCATAACCTTCGAGAGTAGAGCGGAACGCAAGGCCTGCTTGTTCGCTCATCCCACCGCCAACATAGACAGAAGCAATAAAGATCCAGATAAGGCTTGCCGCAAACACCATAGGCTTCGACTTTTTTAACTCAGTCACTTCCTCTGTCATGGCAAGAATGTAGGCAACGGCAAAAACAATCAAAGAAAGATAACCAGCCCATTGCTGAGTTAAGTCCAAGGGTTGTTCTGGGCTGGCAACTATCGAATCCTCTGCGGCCAATGACAAGGAGGGTAAAAGCAGGGCGAGCAGAATAGGGCTGTATTTTAAATATAGCAATTGTTTTAATGACTTAAATAATAGGAAAATCATGGGCAGTGCAAGTGTTTTAACTTTGGTTTCACCAGCGATTAAATGCGGTTTGATGGCTAACAACATGCCACTTAGGACGATCGACATTAAGGAAAAAGTGGATAAACACACTTCAGAGTACATTCGCGGCTCACAAAAAGGTATCGAGGTTAGGGGGAGGGTAGGGTTTCAGGCTAATTCACTAGGTATATTGTATTGGAAAAAAATTGCTATGTACCAATAAATACGGGGTATTACTTTTATCGTCCACAACAGATCAATCTTTGAATTCGGTTGAGTGTCAGGGCTATTCTCCAAGTAAGGTTTGTATACGGTAAAAGCCCGCGCCCTCATTACTTAAAACATCGGCCAGCCAGGGCAAAATCTGCTGCATTGTCGCAGCTAAGGTCCACGGAGGATTAATCACGATCATTCCGCTGGCAGTCATGCCATGTCGATTGGTATCGGCCCCTATACCCAATTCAAACAGCTGCACATTTTTGATGTCACTGGTTTGAATGGCTTTTTCCAGTTTCTGATTGCGAGAGCGCTCAACTACCGGATACCAGAGTGCGTAAGTGCCTGTAGCAAAGCGTTTGTACATAGCTATCAAGGTTTCAACAACCAGACTGTAGTCGCTTTTGATTTCATAGGAAGGATCGATCAGCGTCAGCCCACGGTGTTCGCCAGGCGGCAATAGACCGATGGCGTGTTTTAAGCCATCGGCGTGAAATACTTTGATTCGCCGGTCTTTGTTGACGGCATTGCTTAATAGCTCTATTTCCGTTGAATGCAATTCATATAAAAACAAGCGATCTTTGTTACGTAATAGCTGTTTTGCAATTGCCGGCGAACCGGGATAGCAGCTTAATAGCCCAGAGCTATTAAAGCGTTTGATGAGATCAACATAACTTGCAACACGGTCCGGCAAATCATCGCGTTGCCATAATTTTCCGATACCGTTTTCAAACTCCCTGTTTTTTTGCGCGTATTCACCGTTTAGTTGATAAGTCCCGGGTCCTGCATGGGTATCGATACAACAGAAAGGTTTATCTTTCTTTTTCAGATAATCAAGAATCTCGATTAAAACGATATGTTTTAAAACATCAGCAAAATTGCCTGCATGAAATGAGTGTCGGTAGCTGAGCATTAAAGTTCCGGGTATGTAAAGCCAGGTTCAAAACACTTTATCGAATATTGTCATGCCGATTTCAAACGCTATCAACCAGATAATAATCCATTCCAGTATCGATGAATGCCTGTGTTTTTGTTCATCCGCCAACATTTCAAATAACTCATGGATGGTTTCAAGCTTTTTTGATAATACCTCAGTGCGCGGGGCTATTTCCAGATATTTTGCAGTGATACTGTAAAAGGCTTCATATTCAGGGTGTTCCCAAAAGAAATCAGGCGTATACAGCAAGTCATAATTTAAAATAATATCGCTTTTGGTTAAAAACAATTGTCCGCGAATTTTCGCTATCTTATGACGGCTTAACTTGATACTGCCATTTTCTGCCAATGATTTTGGAATATAGCTGGTATTTTTGATGGTTGTAATGGCATTGGTTTCAAAAGATGCCAGCTTAATCGACTGGGCCATAC
>JBAQEN010000530.1:0-11199 GCA_049286765.1 Methylococcaceae bacterium | reverse complement strand
AAGCAAACCATAAAAATCAGCCATAGTCCCAATATCACATCCGGCAATGACAAGAAGAGTTACCATCAGTGAACTTTTTAAGGAGGGCCAGACTATTTGATAAATCCTGGAATCAAACAGAAAGATCAGATGAATGGGGGATCGGGAAATCCTCCGAGAGCTAGATTTCATAGTGAACATGACATTTTATCGTTACGAGACAATATCGCTCAGCGATGCTGAGGTATGCGCTGCCAGCGACCTGTTTTACCGCCGTCTTTCTCCAATAATTGCACCGACTGGATAACCATGCCACGGTCTACGGCTTTACACATATCATAAATCGTAAGCAAAGCAATTTGAGTGGCACACAGCGCTTCCATCTCCACGCCGGTTTGGCCAATGGTTTTTGCCGTGGTCTGGCAGCGTATCCTGTGTTTGTCTGTTTCCGCACTCAGGTTTATTTCGACATGGGTTAACGGCAGCGGATGACAGAGCGGAATCAAGTCTGCGGTTTTTTTACTGGCCATGATCCCTGCTATTCTCGCTATGCCCAATACATCACCTTTTTTATGCCCACCGTTTACGATGAGTTGTAGCGTTTCAATCTGCATTTCGATATAACCCTCAGCGACAGCTATACGCTGAGTGACGGCCTTTTCGCCGACATCGACCATGTGGGCTTCACCGGACTGGTTAAAATGGGTTAATGAGGTCATTATATCTGTGGAATAATTAGTGAATAAAGTGGGTAACTTGTCGTATTATCTATTTTTTTTATGACCGCGTGAATGCTTATGTCCATTAAAGTGCGTTATTTCGCCAGCTTAAAAGAAAGCGTAGGCAGATCGGAAGATGACCTGGCTTTTACAGGCTTATCAACCGTTATTGAAGTTTGGAATCGCGCCAACCCTGGCAGATCGCTACCCGATAATATACTGGCAGCTGTCAATATGGACTATGTTGAACTCAATAGCAAGGTTGAGGACGGTGATGAAGTGGCATTTTTTCCACCTGTTACCGGAGGCTGAACATGGCAATCAAAATCTGCTCTGAAGTATTTGATCCATACCAGGAAATTCAAACCTATCAGAACGTGAACCTAGGTAATGGCGGGGCTGTTGGCGCAACCAGTATTTTTATAGGAACGATGCGAGATTTTAATGAAAGCGATGCTGTCAAAGGCATGACGCTTGAATATTATCCGGGCATGACGGAAAAGCAGCTGGAAAAAATTATTACCGAAGCGAAGCAACAGTGGCCTATTATCGACACCTTGCTGGTACATCGAATAGGCGATATTCTGCCTGGTCAGCCAATTGTTCTGGTCGCCGTATGGACATCCCACCGTGGTGATGCATTCGATGCGTGCCGATACATTATTGACGCATTAAAATCGAAAGCGCCGTTTTGGAAAAAGGAGCTGTTAACCACCGAAGTAGAGCGTTGGGTTATGGAAAATACCAATGGTTATAAACGATGTTGAAGGCATCGCTAGACCGGCCTGAGTCAGGATTGACGTTTAAAGCCCAATGCTGTTGAACCGGCCTCTTTCAAAGTCCGCTGCATAGCGCTTCGGTTACGATCTGGAAAGCCTTGCGAAGTGCTGTGTGGCTTGATAACCTCACCGCAAACGGCATAAGTCGTAAAATTCCATACTCGATCTGACATTTTTTAAAATTCATTTACTACTAAATCGAACACTAGCCGCAATCGACCCCAAGCGGGCAGTGAGAATATAAGAGATTTATTTTGAATGGTGAAAACACAAAGCTTAATCGTCGCTATTGTCGATAGAGATGATGCGTGTCACCTTTAGCTGCTCAAGCGTATCGAACCTTTCCTTGTCCATAGAGTTAAGTGAAATTTAAAATTTAATTCTGAATTTTGTTTGAATTAATAAAACCAATTTATAGTGTAAAGAGAAAATTCTTTCACATTATATTTTTTGTCATTGCTGGCATTTGTGTTCTTGTTGTTCTCTCAATACACTCACTAATTCATCAAATTCTTATTGATTTTCGCATTTATATTATCCTCATCAATATCAGGTGAGCGTTTAAACACATTTGCTACGATATACCAAATTAATTTCAAAAACATAGAGATCGCAAAAACAAATAATACCCCCGCCTGGTATATTCCTCCCCACGTGGCTCCTTCTTTAAACTGCGGATAGTATGGAGAAAGATCAGCAAAAAGACGAAAAAGGAATATTGAGGCGATAAAGACTGCAATGCTTACAAAAAACTTTTTATCAGTTAGAAACAACGGTAAAAACGCCAAGATAGGACATATCACCATTAACGGGATAAAAGTTTTATCAATTAACGCTGTTACTAATGGATTCTGTATCTGTGACAGTCTTTCCTTTGTTGCATTGCGTACATCAATGACTTCATCTTTTAAAAGAGGAGCAATAATAGGAATTGCCTCTTTTCCTTGTAATTCTATCAGTGCGTTCATTGCGCCAATACGTATCTTAGGCTCATAATCTTTTAGAAAAAAAGCAAGAGTTGGGATTGCTTCTTTTGCCTGTAATTTTGCTACGGCCTCTATCGCTGCAAGGCGTACATCAAGATCGCTATCTTGCAAAAGAGGAATAATTCCGGGAATCGCTTCTTTTGCCTGTAATTCCTTTAAGGTAGTGACTGCTGTATAGCGTATGCTTTTCTCGTCGCTTTGCAAAAGTGGCATTACATTAGAAATTGCTTCTTTTTTAGGAATTGCAGCATTTTTTTCTTGAAATTGCGTCAGTAATTCCATTGCCCGGATTCGCACCTGGTCATCATTATCATGTAACAGAGAAACAAGGTGAGGGATTAATTCTTTTTCCTGCAATCGTGATATCGAATCTATCGTTTGAATGCGCACACTGACAACGACATCATTTAAAAGCGGAGTAATACTGGGAAGCGCATTTTCTCCCTGTAGATCCTCTAATGCAGATATTGCATCACTACGTACCCCAGAATTACTATCCTGCAAAAGAAGGGTAATTCTGGGAATCGCTTCTTTTGACTTTACTTTGCGCAACAGGCCTATTGCGGAAGCACGCATTTTTGCATTGCTGTCCTGCAAAAGAAGAATAATGCTCGGCACCGCTTCTTTTGCGTCTAAATCCTGTAATGCTTTTATCGCGCTCAAACGCACATTGTCATCCTTGTCTTTTAAAAGAGAAATAATTCCAGGAAGAGCCTTTTTTCCTTGTAACAGGCCAATGACTTCCATAGCCCGGATCCGAATATTACTATCGTTATCTTTCAAAAGCGCCGTAATGCTGGAAGCCGCCTCTTTTGCTCGCAATTCCGATAATGTGTTTACTGCAGCCATGCGTACAGCGCTTTCGTTGTCTTTTAAGAGAGGAATAATAGTTGGGATCGCCTCTTTGGCTTCCAATTGCAATAATGCTTCCATTGCGCTGATGCGTACTTTGCTGTCCTTTTCTTGCAAAAGAGGAATAATGCTGGGAATCGCTTCCTTTGCGCGGAATTGCACTAATATTTTTATTGCCTTATTCCGGACAGAGCTGTCTTTGTCTTGCAAAAGGCGAATAATGCTGGGAGCCGCTTCTTTTGCGTCTAATTGCCCTAGTACTTCTATTGCTGCATCACGCACATAGGGTTCGCTATCTTGCAAAAGAGGAGTAATACTGGGAATTGCTCTTTGTTCTGCCAGGCTTTGCAATAGTTTTAATACGTATGATTTGCTATTGCTTAAATTGTTTTTCGTGTTTTTTAAAGTAGGAGCAATAGCGGGACCCTTTTCTTTTTTTTGTGACTGCGCTAATACTTTTTTTGCGCTTTTGCTTCCTTTGTCTTTCTTCTTTCCTGTCAAACATCTCTTTTCAGACCCAGAGGAGCCATTAGTACACTGTTGGGTTTGTTCAGCTTGAACGGTGTGATTTAATAAAATCAAGATCATGGAAAAAATAAAATAGAGTATTATTTTCATAAATAATGAGCTGTTTTAATAGGTGGCTTAGGTTTGAAATAACACACCTCAATAAGTATCTAAAAATTGCTTTTAACAAATTGGCGATACAGTTGTTTTAGTGACTTACTAAAAAAATGCCAATATCCCAAATCTTTAGTGGTTCCCATAAATGATTATATAATTTCCATGTTTTATTTATGAATTGCCGACTTTTGCCTTAAAACCCTCTCTTTTCCTTGATACCTTAACTGACTATCAGCCTAACAGGGAGTAAATATGGCTTCTTTATTTGTTGCACGATAGGCAACTCTTGGCCGATTGAAGCCATTCGTTGCCAAGATTAGTTTTGCCTAATTTTTAATATTGCCAGATCAAATTTGAACTTTTACACTTAAAATCAATAGCAAGGCAGCAAAAGCCGCTCCCGCAAGAAACCGCACAAAATTTAAAAAGCGGGTTTATGTTCCAATGCATTATAACGCGCAATACTTGAAAGAATTTCATTTTCCGCTTCTTCTATGCCAAACCAGCCCTCAACCTTTACCCACTTGTACTGTTCCAGATCTTTGTAATGCTGGAAAAAATGTTCGATTTTATCCAGCCTGTTTTTTGAGACATCCTGGTAAGTTTTGATGCGATCATAAGCGGAGGTCAGGTGTTGCACAGGAACGGCCAATACTTTGGAATCTTCACCGGATTCATCGATCATTTTCAGAATGCCAATGGGGCGGCAGCGCACCACACAACCGCCTAATACCGGATCAGGTGTAATAACCAATACATCAACAGGATCACCATCGCCTGAAAGACTCTGTGGAATATAGCCATAATTGGTAGGGTATTGCATGGCGGTTCCCATAAAACGGTCAACAGTCAGTGCACCCGTGTCTTTATCGACTTCATATTTAACCGGCTTGCTATAAGCGGGTATTTCGATAATAACATTAATATCCATTGGAATATTTTTCCCTGATGAGATTTTCATTAGTGACATAGTGCGCTCTTTAGTGAATTATAAAATCATGTCATTATAGCAGTTGTTATTAGCTGCTTTTTGAGGAATGCCTGAATGCAGGGACCATTAAAAAAAATGCACACCCGGCTGAACGACCCGGTTCAATACGACTTACCCTTAGGGGACCAAGGCATCGCCTTAAATCCACTCATCGGCAAGCCGATTAAACTGAAGTATACCGGTCAAATATTTTGCGTGCATTGCAACAGATCGATTAAAAAAAGTTTCAATCAGGGTTATTGCTACCCCTGTTTTATCTCATTAGCCCAATGTGATATGTGTATTTTGAAACCGGAAACCTGTCATTATGCAGCAGGCACCTGCCGAGAACCCGACTGGGGCCTGGCATTCTGCTTTCAACCGCATATTGTTTATCTCGCCAATTCCAGCGGAATTAAAGTTGGCATTACCCGGCAAACACAAATTCCGATACGCTGGAAAGATCAAGGCGCAGTTCAAGCATTGCCGATATTTAAAGTACAGTCACGCTACCTGGCTGGATTGATAGAAGTTGTCATTGCCAGACACATCAGTGATAAAACCAGTTGGCAACAAATGCTCAAAAATCAGATCGAGTCTATTGACCTGGTTGCAAAACGTGATGAATTAGTGGGTATTTGTAATGTGGAGTTAGCTGAAATAACACAGCGTTTTGGTCAACCAGCGATTGAATTCTTAGCCAAAGAACAGTCTATGGATATCCATTTTCCAGTTGACAAGTATCCGTTAAAGATCAAATCATTCAACCTTGACAAGAACCCTGAAGTATCAGGCATTCTGCATGGCATTAAAGGTCAATATCTGTTGCTGGATACTGGTGTCATTAATATCCGCAAGTTCTCCGGTTATGAAGTTGAGTTTTCGACCTAGAATGTATTTTCGGCAGCTAACCGTTCAAATTTACCAGTTCTTCAACAAGCATCCGCACTTTATTTTGAATGATGCGGGTGTTTTCTGGCCCCATGCGTATCATCTGTTTGCGTACCTGACTTAATGCTTCAAGCTTTTGATCGGCGAATTTATAACTTACCGTGGGCCTTATCAAAGCTATGCGTCCGTCAATAACCGGCGCCGCCAGAATCTCTGCCGCCGCTTTTGTGAAAATATCTTCCAGTTGATATTGTTCAGGATAACTAAACCCTTTAAAAACCAGCAACAACAAGGGTCTGAATTTTTTGTATTCCGCCAAGGTTCCCTTTACATCCATTGCATCTATCGCAGCCGCCAGCTGATCATAGCGCTGATAACTTTTGGTCGCGATGAACAACCCCGCATCATCCTGCTCAGCGGCAAACGGCTGATCAGGCTTAAGAAAACGCATATGCTTTTCAAGTATCAATCCTTGAGAAAAGTCATTGACAACCACAACATATTTTCTGATTAATTGATCAGCATTAAGCCACCGGCCAAGCGCGGGAGAGAGCTGGATCATAGCCTCGCGTAACAGTCCATCGCTGTTGTCAAGCGTTGGCAGGACAACTTGCTCTTCTTCCTGTTGCAGTTCTTCAAGCTCATCAATTGCGGTTGCTGATTCAGATTTCATTTGGGAATTATCTGCACCCATGCCTTCGACGGCAGGAACCGCCAATACCTGAGCATCCGGTTCTGCAATGCCATCAGGCCGCTGTTCAGCAAAATAATACCAGCCAGCACCTGCCATAATGATCAAAACAATCACTACAACCGCGCTTAATCCGCTGATTTTTTTTCTTTTTTTGTGATCGTATCGTCCCATGCTTAAAACCTATTCTAGTTAATGATTAGAACTCCTTCCTATCCGGCATTATACAACCTACATTTATTTTTAATCCAAATAAGAGCCAGAAAAATCACCTCCAAACGGGTATTTTCAACTTGCTTTCTGTTCCAGAGAGGAATTACTTATCAGGATGGGGAAAAGCATAGCCTAGTGAACAAGCTACTAAGCGTGTATGCTCATTATTTGAATTGACCGATGATATACAAAAGGAAGATAATCAAAACGGTTATTGTCTTAAACCATTTACATGAAATTTTACTTACAAAAACAACCCGGCGCGGGCGGCAGCATTTTGAACTCAGCTATTGAAATGTTTCTGGAGATTGTCCCGCGAGAGATTGGCAAGCTTCGATTTGCCTTGGAACGTAATGATGCCGGGAACCTAGCAAAAATTGCCCATAGCTTTAAATTATCTTGCTTCAATTTGGGTGTCCAGCCCTTGGCTGATTACGCCAGATCTCTTGAAGAAATAGGTGAACAGGGCCACACAAAAGGCGCCAATGATCTGTTGGCAGCAATGGAATCAGATTTGCCAAGTGCAATTGCTCCATTGCTTAATGACTTCGCCTCAGCACCTGCTGCCAAGCAAATCGAATCAAAAGCTGATTTGGCATCCATCCGCATTCTGTTAATCAGCGATACCCCCGCTCTTCAATGGGTCTTAGAACAAGCCTTACGTGCATCGGCTTGTTTAGTTGATAGAGCAGCCAGTGAAGCTCTAGCCCTTGAACTAATAAAACACCAGATGCCGGACATTGTACTACTTGACTCAGGAACGGAGGGTCTCGATAGTTTGCAAGTATGCAGATTATTAAAGAGAAACCCCGCACTGACCGATACCCCGATTATTATATTGCTCGAATCGGGTGATATAGCGGCAATAAATAACGCATTCGCAGTTGGGGCCACCGACTTTATCGTTAAACCCATTGACTATCCAATCTTTGCACATCGATTGTATTTTATTTTACAGGTTAGCCAAAACACTGCAATACTTAGAAACAGTCTGCTCCAACTTACCGCTCTGACCGCGACTTCACAAATGGCCCGACTGGGATACTGGATCTGGCATACAAGTAACAATCAATTTCAAATCTCGGCACATCTGGCTAATTTATGCGGCATTAGCATGGAGCAATTCGATGGCACACCGGATGGTTTTTTACAATTAATTCATCCACGAGACCGTGATTTTGTCAAAGACATCCTCGATGCAGCAGCTTGCGGCAGAACAATCAAAAGCACTGAGTATCGATTGCAATCTGATCAATCTGGCGCCATTCTTGTCCATCAGGAGATAGAATCACTATCGGATAAACACGAGCGGATTATTACCGGCAATGTACTGGTCATTACCCGACGAAAAGAAACCGAACAACAAATTCACCGCATGGCCTATTTTGACAATCTGACCGAGCTGGCAAGTAGAACCTATTACTATGAATATATAGAGGATTTTATCAAGACCGCTCTTTGCCGCGATGAACAGTTTGCCTTTCTTTTTCTCGACATGGATGGTTTTAAGGAGATCAATGACAAATTTGGTCATTACATTGGCGATCAATTTCTCAGGGCTATTGCCCAGCGTTTAAAACTTGTCATACGAGAAATCGACTTTATCGCTCGGCTGGGAGGCGATGAGTTTTGTATTATTCTGGCCAATATTACCGATGATGATGGTGTATCCGAAGTGGCTGAGCGTTGTCTCCAGAAAATAAACCAGCCCCTTTTATTAGACAATCAGTTGATAACTCCAAGAGTCAGTATCGGTATCGCTATTTTTCCGCGCGATGGCGAAAATGAAAGTGAACTGATAAAAGCTGCTGAGATTGCCATGTATTCCGCTAAACAAGCCGGAAAACAATGCTATGTTTTCTATTCTCCCGACATGTCACAGGAAGCGACACAACGACGGAAAAACGAACTTATGTTACGGGAAGCCTTTAGGCAAGAACAGTTCGTACTTCATTATCAACCCCAAGTATCAATGCCTACCGGGCAGATAATAGGGGTAGAAGCATTGGTACGCTGGCAACATCCGGAAAAAGGTATGATTTTCCCTGATGAGTTTATCACTCTTACTGAACGCCTTGGTTTGATTGTGGAACTGGGCAACTGGGTACTTAAAACGGCCTGTGAGCAAATGTCATTGTGGCGTCTTTCAGGTATGCCACTTATGCAAATGGCTGTCAATCTTTCACCTTCCCATTTTCAAGATCCAACTTTAGTAGATACGGTGCGAAACTTATTGGCCGAACACAATATTCCCGCTTACTATCTGGAACTGGAGGTCACCGAGAATGCAATGCAAACAAAAGGGCATATTGAGGTATTCAATCAGTTAAGAGAGCTAGGTGTAAAAATTGCGATAGATGATTTTGGCACGGGGTTTTCTTGTCTGGCTTCATTACAAAAGCTTCCGCTCGATTGTTTAAAAATCGATAAAATTTTTGTCGATGAAATGCTCTATAATGCGCACACTTCCTTACTGTTGGGAACAATTGTTGGGTTAGCCAATGCGCTCGGTTATTCGATAGTTGCAGAGGGTGTTGAAACCAAAGAACAGGCCACCGCAATTCAAAATCTGGGTTGTAGCCTTATCCAGGGCTTTCTATATAGCCCGGCAGTCTCGCCCGATGAGATCCCAGCACTTATAGCTAGCCACATTACGGGCGCTTCGGACTGATAAACAATCATTGTAGTATTTAAAAGCCGAAAGAATGTAAGCAGGTGTCCAAAACATTTATCATAAACAAATAACCCCTCACATGAATAGTATACTCATTCGGTAGTACAAACCTCTTTTACCTGGGATGTCTTCTTTCCGGATGCAAATACAGGATTAATTAATTCCTTGAAATTTCCAAGCTATGGTAATTATTATCGTCTTGTAAAAACTTCTGTTGCCGCAACAATCACGATTAAAACCGCAGTTAGGGAAAGAAGACAATTAATTCCAGTTCGTTAACTGCCTGAACTAACCGGACACATCAATAAACCCATGCAAGCCGCGCCTGGATTTAACCGCAAGCCACTCTTTCAATTGCTTTAACTCTTCAGTTTCTTCCAAGTCATCCAGACTTTGCTTATTTTTTAACAGGCGAAACGCTGCTGATAATACTTTATAGCGATCCCCAGTGATGCCTGCACGCCTTAACCCTACAGTATTTAATTTGTAGTGCCGGGCTGGCCGGCCGCCAATCAGCATAAACGGAATAACATCCATATTGAGCCCGGTAGTTCCCTGTACTATTGCGTAGGAACCTACGCGGCAAAATTGATGCACCACGACAGCGCCACCCATAAAGACGTTATTGCCTACTTCAACATGTCCGCCTATTGCGACATTATTGGCAAAGATTGTGTTATTGCCAATAGTACAATCGTGCGCAACATGGCTATTATTCATAAAGTAACAGCCTGATCCGATACTGGTTCGGCCATTTTCTTTAGAAGCCCTGTGCGCGGTAAAACCTTCCCTAAATACATTATTATCACCAATATTCAGCCAGGAAACGGTTGCCGCATTAAAACTGGTATCTTGAGGCAAACCACCTAAGACTGCATGGGGATGTAAAATATTACCGGAGCCCATTTTTACATGACTGTGAACCACAGCATGAGCCCCTAGTTGACAATTAGCGCCCAACTCAGCGCCTGTTTCAATCACGGCAAAAGGTCCAACGGTAATATTGTCTCCCAGCGTTACATCAGGCGCTATTAAAGCTGTCGGGTGAATGTCTTGTGCCATGATGACTATCCTCTGGGATGAAATTTTGAATGTAATTCTTTTAAGCGTTCGCGGGCAATATGGGTGTAAATTTGGGTAGTCGATAAATCGGCATGACCCAACAATAATTGCACAACGCGCAAATCCGCACCATGATTTAATAAATGCGTAGCGAATGCATGCCTTAAGGTATGCGGTGATAATTCTTTATTGATCCCGGATTTTTTTGCATGACGCTTGATAATATGCCAAAAAGCCTGTCTCGTCATTCCGCCTGCGCGGTTGGTCACAAATAAATAATCGCATTGCCGTTCACCCAGTATGGTTTTTCTGGCCTGGTTCATATAATTTTCCAGCCAGCTCATTGCTTCTTCACCCACTGGCACTAACCGCTCTTTATTGCCTTTTCCTGTGATTCTGACCACGCCTTGCCTGAAACTGATTTGTTCAAATTTTAAACCAACCAACTCCGACACTCTAAGTCCTGTTGCATAAAGCATTTCCAGCATCGTTTTATCCCTGAATCCCAAGGCATTCGAGACTTCCGGCGCATCCAGCAATAACTCAACATCTTTCTCAGAAAGCGAGATCGGTAAAGATCTGGCCGTGCGGGGCGATTCTATCAATGCGGTGGGATCAATTGTAATGCGGTTTTCCCTGATATAATAGCCATAAAAGCGCCGCAAACTCGACAGAATTCGTGCTGACGATCGATTGCCTATTCCCGCTTTGTAACGGCTAGCCAGAAATCTCGATAGTTCGCCTGTATCAACTTCCAGC
>JBAQEN010000529.1:0-3872 GCA_049286765.1 Methylococcaceae bacterium | reverse complement strand
GTGTATGGTTATTCATCATGGGCAGAAGGCGTGGGTGAACAACTGGAGAAGATAAATCTCGAAGAACCCTGGGTTGTAGTTATCAAGCCTGAATGTCACGTAAATACAAAAGAAATATTTTCAGCTAAAAATTTGACACGGAATAGTAAATCTATCAAAATAGCCGACTTTATAGCAGGCCAACACCAAAACGATTGTACAGAGGTAGTTTGCCAGTTTTATCCGGCTGTTAAGGATGCTTTGGTTGATTTGTCTAAATTTGCAGAGGCAAGGCTAACCGGGACAGGGGCTTGTGTTTTTGCACAGTTTGATTCAGAAAGCGATGCCGTTAGCGCATACCAGTCTCTTAAGGATAAGTGGCAGGTTTATCTGAGTAAAGGTGTAAATGTATCGCCTTTGTTTTCAAAGCTGAATAGCGGTAAATAGTTATCTAAATTATTGGGTCGTCGCCAAGCGGTAAGGCACGGGGTTTTGATCTCCGCATACCAAGGTTCGAATCCTTGCGACCCAGCCATATACCTCCACTCAGTTAAATTCAATTTGGGAGTACTTGAATGAATGACACCTCTATGATGGTGTTTTCTGGAAATGCTAACTTGGCTTTGTCTGACGGAATAGTTAAAAAACTCAATATGCGCTTAGGGATAGCGGCTGTCGGTAGATTTAGTGATGGTGAGATTGCAGTAGAAATTCAAGAAAACGTCCGGGGGAAGGATGTTTTTATTATACAGCCGACCTGTTCGCCTACCAATGAAAATTTAATGGAATTACTAGTGATGATTGATGCTCTCAAGCGGGCTTCAGCATCACGAATTACTGCGGTAATGCCTTATTATGGTTACGCGCGGCAAGATAGACGTTCGCGATCAGCCCGGGTGCCAATTAGCGCCAAGCTGGTTGCTAAAATGATTGAGCAAGCGGGCGCTCATCGAGTTTTGACGGTTGATTTGCATGCTGATCAAATTCAGGGTTTTTTTGATATACCTGTAGACAATGTTTATTCATCACCCATCCTTTTAGGTGATGTTTGGCGGCAACAATATAAAGATCTAATTGTTGTATCGCCGGATGTAGGCGGTGTGGTTAGAGCCCGTGCACTTGCCAAGCGTCTGGATGACGCTGATCTTGCTATTATAGACAAACGCAGGCCTAAGGCTAACATCTCAGAGATAATGCATATCATTGGTGATGTTGATGGCCGGACTTGCGTGCTGATAGATGATTTGGTTGATACGGCTGGAACCTTGTGTCATGCCGCTTCTGCTTTAAAAAAACACGGTGCCGTTAAAGTGGTTGCCTATTGTACTCATGCGGTTTTGTCAGGCTCTGCCATGAAAAACATAAATGGCTCGGTACTTGATGAGTTGGTGGTTACCGATACGATACCTCTGAGTCAGGATGCTGTTGAGTCAGGAAAAATAAGACAGCTTAGCGTCGCAGAAATGTTGGCTGAGACTATAAGACGTATAGCTGTCGGTGAGTCGGTTAGTTCGCTCTATGTAGATTAACTTACGTAGATTAATAGTTGTTGATTGAGAATTTAATGTGCGTGCTTGGCAGGCACTTCAAAAAATGGTGAGGAAAAATGTCTAACGTGTTTGAATTTGTTGCCGAAAGTCGCGAGCTCTCAGGTAAGAGCGCAGCAAGAAGCGTGCGTCGTCAAGGTAATGTGCCTGCAGTGATTTACGGTGGCCATAGTGAGCCTCAAATGCTGGTGTTAAATCATAATGAAGTCATTAAACATCTTAATCATGAAGCGGTTTATTCGCATGTACTGGATGTCACTGTTGATGGAAAAACAGAGCAAGCAATTTTGAAAGGTGTTCAGCGTAACCCTGCAAAATTTCAAATTCTCCATTTGGATTTTCTCCGGGTAAACATGTCAGAGGCATTAAAAGTGCATGTACCCTTACATTTTACCAATGAGCATACCTCCATTGGTGGAAAAAAAGGCGGTATTGCAGCCCATTCGATGGTGGACGTAGAAGTAGCTTGCTTGCCTTCTGCCTTGCCTGAATACATTGAAGTTAATTTGTCTGGCCTGGATATTGGTGAGACTATTCATTTGTCTGATCTGATTTTGCCAGCAGGTGTTGAGATTGTAGTTTTGGCACAGGGCCCAGAGCATGATTTGCCTGTCGTCTCAATGATGGCTTCAAAAGCAAGTAAAGACGATACTGCTGACTAACTTGCACCTATAGATCAAGATGATTAAGCTTATCGTTGGCTTGGGTAATCCAGGCCGGCAATATGAAAAGACCCGGCATAATGCCGGGTTTTTGTTTTTAGACGCAGTGGCGATTGAGCTGGGGTGTTCCTGGTCCAATGAGTCCAGATTTCAAGGTTGGTTTGCAGAGGGCAGCGTTGCAAACAATAAAGTCATGCTGTTAAAGCCAGACACTTTTATGAATAGAAGCGGCCAGTCTGTGGGCAAAATCGCCCGGTATTACAAATTATCCCCTGAAGAAATTCTCGTTGTTCATGATGAACTGGATTTCAATCCTGGCGTGGTAAAACTCAAAAAGGACGGCGGTCATGCCGGGCATAACGGTTTAAGAGACATCATTGCGCATTTGGGATCAAAAGAATTTTACCGGCTAAGAATTGGTATCGGCCGTCCTGCCGCCGGAAAAATAGTTGCCGATTTTGTGTTGTCTGCACCCTCAAAAAATGAATGGGAACTGCTGATTGCAGCGTTTGAAGCGAGTAAAGGTTTTATTAATGAAATGGTTGCCGGAGATATGGCGGCGGTGATGAATAAATTGAATTCTTGAACGCCAGGAACTGACAAACAGCAATGTTTTCAGTTCTTATTGAATACCCTTTGACAGCTGAAAACACCACGCCTTAAAGTAAATCCGAAACTTATTGTTAATTGAAAAGTCTTACAATACAAAAAAATTGAACAGTCAAAACACAGTAATATTTCACCAATCATAAACCAAGCAAATCAAGTATGTCATCAGCATGGGCAGGTGGAACGGATGCCATCATTGAGCGAATGGAGCAAATGACGACTCTTTTTATCGAAGAAGCGCGCAAATCGATCTATACAGGCGAATCTGCTGTCAATTGTGAAGAATGCGGCGAACCGATTCCGGAAAGCCGCAGAAAAGCTATTCCCTGTAAATATTGTTTGGCATGTCAAACTGCATTGGAAAAAAATTCAAAATAAAGAGCGTGTACTCTCTAATTCCGGCGAATTCATCTTTCGACAAGGTTCTTCTGAGCATAGTCAAAGGATGATTTCGCTAAATTTATAATTTGAAGATACCTGCCTAATGCTTCAGAGTTAATTTTTACCCATATAGCTCGAAGCCGTTCTTAAATTATTCCTCCGCATCAAGATCAAACCCGCTCGCATAACTCCAAGCGAATGGATAAACGCTAAGTATCACATAACCTGATTAGTAAGAATCAGCTGCTAGACGTAGATAGCGTTTACCGGCTGGATTCGCTTCGCGCTCCAAGCTGGAAGCAGGTAGATATTCAATGATGAATAGTAATCGTAAGGACTAAATCCAACATTGTCCGTTGCCACAACACTCAGAGCGTATACCGGATAATGCATCGCCAGCCCAATTACAGCTAAATTACGTAGGAAAAATTGTCAAGCCATTTACATTTAAAGGGATCTCCCAAAATTGCTTTTATAAAATTCAATTGGTTACGTTTAGTGTTTTTTCGAAATACTGAATTATTAGAGGCCCCCTTAAATACGATTTATTGGAAGTCTGAAAAATGTTTGTTAGGGAAACCCCTCATATTTTGGTGCAAGCCGAAAACTTGGGGGAACTGGAAACAAATATCAGAGAGGCCTATTTATTATCTGATGTTACGCACCCGTTCCCTAAAACGGGTATCATTTCGAG